>CAVEUG010000049.1:0-3658 GCA_963618895.1 Slackia isoflavoniconvertens
CATTACCTATTAGCTTATTCCCTGTTAATACGGCAAAAAGCTTTTGAATGGTAGAAATAACAACATCCCCATTTACATCTTCGTTTTTCCTTAATCTATTGATTGAATATAGTGAACTTAAAGTCATCCCATTTTCGGTTCTATCAAATGTACTAAATTCGTTTTCAGTTTGCTTGGCAAGATTATTTCTATCAACCAAAAAAAGGACTCTATCTGTTGGAGTGTAATTTAGCAAGCGATAGGAAGCCAAACAAGCAAGATAAGTTTTACCAGCTCCCGTTGCTAAAATTGCAAGAGCTCTTTTTTTACCATTTATCAAAGAGTTTTCAAAAGAAGTTTCGGCATCATATTGGCATTCCCTTAAACCCGATTTTTCAATTCTTGGCAATGCACCATAAGTTGATGTTTTATTAATAAACTTAAGCATCTTTTTAGGAGTATGCATTTTTTCAAGTTCAATATAATCGCTATCAGGTTCTAGCATATTTTTAAAATATATTTTTTTGCCGTTTGCTAAATATACTAATGGTATTAAATTATTTGTCCAAAGCCCATACCAATTTTTTGGATTAGCCGCATAGTTTTCAGCTTGAATTGCAACATCATTTCCAAGTGGATTATCTTCTCTTTTTGCTTCCACAACAGCTATTGCTTTATTATCGACAAACAATAAGTAATCACTTTCAGTAGACCCTAACATTAAAGCTTCTTTAACTGCTTGAGCATGGTTTGGTATATATTCGTCTCTAGAAACTATATCCCAACCGGCACTTTGTAATTGCTTATCGATTTTAATTCGGGCTAATTGTTCAGGAAATAAATTATTTTCAATGTCTTTTATATCACTCATAATTATTCACCCACCTCATTCTCATATCGTTTATGCTTCTTTATTTCCTCTTGATAGTACATAGCCCCAATCCCTTCTATTTTTATCTTTACCAGATACGATTATAACATTTTTGTCACTTTTACGGTAGACGTGGGGAGATATTTTATCTATCAAAAATAGAGGGTAATCGTGTTGCTACCCCATAGTAATCGTGTTGCTACCTATAAGTAATCGTATTCCTACCCCCTAGTAATCGTGTTCCTACTCCTTAGTAATCGTATTCCTACCTAAACGCTCTGACTTGAAATGCTCGTATATTTGGTATTGTGTTAATCTAAAATTGATGGTAAAATCGTTAAAAAGTTAATAAAAAAGTTACAAAAACATTAAAAAAGACCCAAAACGGGTCGTATTGTTTACATTTCAATAGAATGGCGGGGGTAGAAAGAATCGAACTCTCATCAGCGGTTTTGGAGACCGTTGCTCTACCATTAAACTATACCCCCATTCTTTCGAACGCTTTAATATTATAAAGATAATTTGTTTTATTAACAACCTAAATTTGACTAAATTACCTTGATTTCAATTATGATGGAACTTATCGTTTCAAGAATGAACAATTTAAGTTCATTCTTGAAATATAGTCCACTATCATTAACTAGTTCAAAGATTTTAAAACTTTACTGACAAGTCCCATATCGGCTTTACCAGCATAATTTATCTTAAAGTGTTTCATAACACTTGGAATTGACTTATCTTCTAAACCAAGAATAATTGTTTTAATTTCTTCCTCACTCATCATTTTTGGAAGATATCCTTTAATAGCATCCATTTGAGCGGTTAAATTACTAACCTCTTCTGGCCTATTTGCAGATTCATATCCACTTCTTTCATCTTCTAATTCTTTTAAAGTTTTATTAATAATTGAAACAAGTTCTACATCACCAATTTCTTTTCCTTTAGCCTTTGCTTCATAACCAGCAACCATATATTTATTAATAACAACTTCTAAAACTGCTCTTTTATTTGTATCGTGATTTTTAAGAGCTAACATATTTTCTTTCTTTAAAGTATCAATTAACATAAAAAACCTCCAACTTTTATAATTATATAATAATTGGAGGTTAAAGTTTAATTTAATAGAAAAAAATATTAAATAATTTTTACCTTCTACTTCGAAATAACTTTGTGGGTGTTTGCAGCATGGGCAAAGTTGTGGAGCTGATTTTCCAACATAGATATAACCACAATTTCTACATTTCCAAATGGTAATATCAGTATCTTTTGTAAAAACTTTCATTAATTCAACATTTTCTAAAAGTTTATTGTATCTTTCTTCATGATGCTTTTCGACTTCGCCAACCATTCTAAATTTTGCAGCTAATTCTTTGAAACCTTCTTTTTCTGCAGTTTCAGCAAATTCTTTATACATATCAGTCCATTCATAATTTTCACCACTAGCAGCAGCTTTTAAATTGGCTTTAGTATCTCCAAGTTCACCAAGTTCTTTGAACCAAAGTTCTGCATGTTCTTTTTCGTTTCCAGCTGTTTCTAAGAAAATTGCACTAATTTGTTCGTAACCTTCTTTTTTAGCAACACTTGCATAATAAGTATATTTATTTCTTGCTTGGCTTTCTCCTGCAAAAGCAGTCCATAAATTCTTTTCAGTTTGAGTACCTTTGTATTTGTTTTCCATAAATTATTTTCCTTCCTCTTCTACTAAAACAACATCATCATCACTTGCACCACACACTGGGCAAATTGGATTTTCTTCATCGCTTTCAAATTCGATGCCACAAAGTAAACATTTGTACTTTTTCATTAATATAATCCTCCTAAATATTTAGATAAAGCATCATTAAGACTCAGCTTTCCTATTTTTTAAACAATCTTTACAAGTTCCATAATAGGTAATGGATTTTGATTCTATAAGGTTTCCATCTTTATCAATGAATGATTTTTCATCATCTTTATTTTCAATATCGATGATTGATCCACAATTCAAACAAATAAAGTGATCATGCATTTTTTTAGATGTGTCTTCAAAAATATCTTCATCTAAATTCGAAGAAACTTTTCTTAATAAATTATCTTCACATAACGAATCTAAATTACGATAAATAGTTGCAGTATTAAATCCAGGATAGTTATTTTTTAAATGATTTATAAAGTCACTTCTCTTAGCATGTCCTAGAATATGCATCTCTTTTAAAATAATTTTTCTTTGAATAGTTTCTCTTTGCATTTATTATCCTTATTGAGAAAAATTATAAATAAGAAAATATAAAAAGTCAATACCACGTGTTGCTAAATTATATTTAGATTTTAATTAATTTTCACCATAACGAGACCAAAGATTTATTATTTTTACTATTATTTAGAAACATTTAAAAAAACTAAATTCTGCTGATGAATAAGCAATGAATTCATTATTAACAACACCAATCTAACTTTTCGAAGTTCTTTTAAGGTTAGAATAATAGATATAAAATCAAATTTATTTACTTGCCTTATTACATTTTTTGCAATAAATAATATTGGTAGTGTTGCCTTTCTTCATAATAAGATTTTTAATTATCAATGAATTAAGTGCTCTTATAAGAGTGTCTTTTTTTAAGCCAGTTAAATCTTCAAGCTCTAATCTTGTATATTCACGGTTATCATTAATAGCTTTAATTACAATCTTTTCATTGTTTGTAAGTTCAATTGCTTTTTTTAATGGCAAAGTAATTGAGATATAAGAATCAGTAACATCAAAAGTAGGTTTTTCTTCAAAATCATTATATGACTCTTTTATACGTTTAATACCTGTTGCAAATATTTCTA
>CAVEUG010000050.1:0-7182 GCA_963618895.1 Slackia isoflavoniconvertens
GATGATTATTCAAAAGAACATCAAAATGATTCAAAAGAAGATGAAAAGGAAAGTAAATAGTTTATATATTCATATTCCTTTTTGTAGAAATATTTGTCCCTATTGTGATTTTGCAAAATTATATAAAAATCAAAATTATGAAGACAAATATATTGATCAATTGTTAAAAGATTTGTCTTTAACACGAGACAAATTTTTTAAATTTGAAACGATTTATATTGGTGGTGGAACGCCATCATGTTTGTCTTTGGAAAACTTAGAAAAAATATTGATTGCATGCAGCAAAATGCATAAACGAGATTATGAATTTAGTATTGAAACCAACCCTGAAGATATCAATCAAAAATTATTAGAGCTACTAAAAAAGTATGGTGTTAATCGTATTTCTATAGGGATTCAAACTTTTAATGAAAATATTTTAAATACAATTAATAGAAACTATTATATTAATTACAAAAATATGATGGAGCTTGTTAAAAAGTATATTTCTAATATTAATTTGGATTTTATATATGGATTGCCTGGATATTCATTTGATATTTTAAAAGAAGATTTAAAAGTTTTTTTTGAACTAAATGTTAATCATGCTTCTTTTTATAGTTTAATTGTTAGCCCTGGAACGATATTTTTTAATAAAAAAGTAAAAGAAATCGATGAAGATCTAAGTTCAAAATACTATCTTTATATATTAAAAGAAATGCGAAAACATGGATTTGAACGTTATGAAGTTAGTAATTATGCTAAACAAGGTTTTGAGTGCAAGCATAATTTAACATATTGGAGAAACAAAGAATATTTAGGCATTGGCTTAAATGCTAGTGGTTATATTGGTAACATAAGATATTCAAATACAATGAATTTTTCAGAATATATAAAAGGAATAAATAATATAAATAGAGAAATAGTAACTGATAAACAACTAGAAGAATACTATTTTATTACTAATTTAAGATTATCAAAAGGTTTTTCGCTTGATGAGTATTTCAAAATTTTTAAAACTGATTTTATAAAAAAATATAATAAAAAAATAGACTTAATGATTGATAACGAACAAGTTACCATAAATAATCGTTATTTTAGTTGCACAGATAAAGGATTACTTATTTTAGATTTGATATTACTTCAGTTGATTGATAAATAAAAATTACGATATAATCTTTACTTTTTAAAATATTATATTTTTAGCAATTAAGCCTTGACAGTGCTAAATTTATTTCTATAATATAGTTAGCGCTTGAAGAGATAGAGTGCTAGAAAGGTATAGATATGAGTTTATCAAGAAAAGATTATATTCTTAAGCTTATCGTTGAAGATTTTATTAAAACAGCAACACCTGTTGGTAGCAATTATTTGATTACAAAATACGAACTTCCATATAGTAGTGCTACTGTTAGAAATGAAATGGCTTCACTAGAAAATGATGGATTAATTGAAAAAACACATACGAGTAGCGGTAGAGTCCCATCAACTCTTGGTTATAAGTATTATGTCAATAATCTAAAATCAAATTCTGTTGATTCTAAGCTAAAAAATGAATTAAAAGTTGTGTTCGACAATACTAAATCTGTTGAAGATGTTTTAGGTGAATCATGTAAGGTATTATCAAATATGACTAATCTGGTTAGTGTATATCTTGGACCAAACTCAAGCAAAGAAAGGTTGATTAGTTTCCAATTGATCCCAATTAGTAAAACTAGTGCAACTGCAATATTTGTTACTGATAGAGGTTATGTTGAAAATAAAACATTCATCTTTGATAAAAGTGTAAATCTCGATGATTTAGCAAAATCTATTAAGCTTATTAATGATAGAATTACTGGGACTTACATTAGCGAATTAACTGATAAACTTGATTCATTAAAACCTTTATTAAAAGATTATATTAATGATTACACCTATATCTTTAATTCAATTGCGAAAGCGTTTTTCGAGTTTGCTGCTGAAAGAAGTGAATTTTATGGAGAAAACAACTTATTAAGTCAACCTGAATTCAAGGATAATCCAGAAGAATTGAAAAAAATATTTGATTTATTCTCAAAACCTGAAAATTTAGTTGAAATGCTTCAAAATCATGATGAAAGTGGAACTATCGATAAAGATTCAAATAGTGACATCAAATCATATGATAACCTAGCAATTATTAGTAAGGAAATTAAGATACCTGATTCAGATAGAGAACTTGGAAGAATTGCAATTGTAGGCCCAAAGCGTATGGATTATGGTAAAGTTCTAAATGCACTTGATTATGTTGTAAAAGAACTTATGAACCATTTATCAAACACTGACATTGTCATTCAGGAGGATAGCAAAAAGAATGGATAAAGAAGAAAAAGTAAAGGAAGAATCGAAAGAAAAAGATTCCTCTAATATAGATTTCAAAAAAGCTTACAAAGAAAAACTTGGTAAGCAAGAAGAAGAAATCACAAAACTTAAAGCCGATCTTGAACATTGGAAGAATGAATACTATAAAGCTTATGCTGATATGGCAAATTTAAGAAAATCAATGGAAAAAGATCAACGAGAAGCCCTTAAATATCGTGTTGAAGGGTTTGCTCAAAATTTGCTTCAAGTGTTAGATGCATTCGATATGGCATTTAAACAAGAAGCAACAAATGATGTTGTTAAGAATTACCTTGTTGGATTTCAGTATGTTTATAAACAATTAGTTAACATTTTAACTGATGAAGGAATCGTTGAAATTGAACCAAAGATTGGTGATAAATTTGATGAATCTACTATGCATGCTGTTGATACAATTGAAGATGATGGCGAAGAAAACATTGTTAAAAATGTTAATTTGAAAGGGTATAAACTTTATGAACATCTTATTCGTCCAGCAATGGTAATTGTAACAAAAAAGCCAAGCGAAGATAAAAAAGATGATAAAAAAGAAGAAAATTCAGAAGTGAAATAAATTTAGGAGGATAAATTTTATGGCAAAAGAAGTTATTTTAGGTATTGATTTAGGAACAACTAACTCAGTTGTTAGTTATTTACAAGAAGATGGAAAGGTTAAAGTAATCCCAAATCCAGAGGGTACAAATACTACTCCATCAGTTGTTGGTTTTAAAGCAAATGGAGAAGTTATTGTTGGTAATGCCGCAAAGCGTCAAGCTTTAACTAATCCTGATACAGTTGCATCAATTAAACGTAAGATGGGATCAAGTGAAAAAGTACATATCAATTGTATTAATAAGGATTTCACACCTCAAGAAATTAGTGCAAAAGTCCTTGCTTATATGAAAGATTATGCAGAAAAGAATATTGGTCATCCAGTTAAGAAAGCAGTTATTACATGTCCTGCATATTTCAACGATGCTCAAAGACAAGCAACAAAAGATGCTGGTGCAATCGCAGGTTTAGATGTTGTTCGTATTATTAACGAACCAACAGCTGCTGCTTTAGCTTATGGTTTAGGAAAAGATAAATCTGAAAAAATTGTTGTATTTGATTTAGGTGGTGGAACATTAGATGTTAGTGTTCTTGACATTGGTGATGGTACATTTGAAGTTGTTGCTACTGCAGGTGATAACAAACTTGGTGGCGATGACTGGGATAATGTTGTTGCTGGTTGGATCCGTGCTCAAATTCAACAACAAACTGGTCAAGACATTTCAGATAAAATGGCCTTACAAAGATATAAAGATGCTGCTGAAAAAGCCAAGATTGAACTTTCAAGCAGTTTAGAAACAACTATTTCATTACCATTCATTGGCATGAGCGCAAATGGTCCTATCAGTTTTGAAACTACTTTAACAAGAGCTAATTTCGAAGATATGACAAGACATTTACTTGATAGATGTAAAGTTCCACTTGAAAAAGCAATTAGTGATGCAAAATTAAGTTGGGATAAAGTTAACGAAGTTTTGATGATTGGTGGTTCAATTCGTATGCCAGCTGTTCAAAATCTTGTTAGACAAATCAGTGGTAAGAACCTTAATTTAAGTGTTAACCCAGATGAAGCAGTTTCAATTGGTGCTTCTTTCCAAGGTGGTATTTTAAGTGGTGATGTTAAAGATGTTATTCTTCTCGATGTCACTCCATTAACTCTTGGTATTGAAACAATGGGTGGCATTATGACACCATTAATTCCAAGGAACACAACGATTCCAACTACAAAATCTCAAATTTTCTCAACAGCCGAAGATAATCAACCAGCAGTTGATATTATGGTTTATCAAGGTGAGAGACAAATGGCACACGATAACAAATTATTAGGACATTTCCAATTATCTGGAATTAAACCAGCACCAAGAGGAACTCCACGTATCGAAGTTACATTCAATATTGATGTTAATGGTATTGTTAAAGTTAGTGCTAAAGATTTAGATAGTCAAAAAGAACAAGAAATTACTATCAGCGGAAGTAATGGTTTAAGCAAAGAAGAAATTGACCGTATGATGAGAGAAGCTGAAGCCAACAAAGAAGCTGATTCTAAGAGAAAAGAAGAAGTTGAATTAAAGAATAAAGCCGAAGGCTATATCAATTCAATTGATCAAGCTTTAAGAGAAAAAGGCGATTCAATCGATCCAAAGCAAAAAGAAGAAACTCAAAAATTAAGAGATGAATTAAAGACTGCTTTAGATAATAACGATATAAATACTTTAAAGAGTAAGATTGATGATTTAGAAAAAGCTGCTGCCTATATGCAACAAGCTCAAGCTAATGCTGGAGCTGGTGCAAGTGGTGCACAAGGTCAATCTTTCACAGATAATGCTTCTTCAAATTCAGGAAATTCAAATGATTCATCTAAGAAAGATGATGATGTAGTTGATGCTGACTTTACTGATAAGAAGTAGTTAATTAGTAGATTTTAAGTATAAAGGGAAGCATTAAACTTCCCTTTAAGTGTTTATAAAAGGAGGTTTCTTTATGGCAGAAAAGAAAGATTATTATGAAATATTAGGTGTTAATAAAACTGCATCTGATGACGAAATTAAATCTGCGTATAGAAAATTAGCTCATAAATATCACCCAGACAATAAGGAAACTGGTGATGCAGAGAAATTTAAGGAATGTAGTGAAGCTTATAGTGTTTTAAGCGATCCGCAAAAAAGAAAAACATACGATAAATTCGGAAGTGCCGCATTTGATCAAACTGCTGGAGGCTCTAATCCATTTGCTGGAAGCGGTTTTGAAGGATTTAACTTTAATGCGGGCAATTTTGGGGATTTAAATGATATTTTAAGTTCTATGTTTGGTTTTGGCGGAACTAGGGGTCGTGGTGCTAGATCAGGTGGAGATGGTAGATCTAGAGGAAATGATTCGTTAATGAGAATTAAAATCTCATTTATGGATGCATGTTTAGGGACTACAGTCAATTTACCTATATCTTACGATGAACCATGCGAACATTGTCATGGAACTGGCGCTAAAGATGGTACGGCCTTTGAAACTTGTCCAGATTGCGGTGGTCGTGGTTTTGTTATCACTCAACAACGAACTATTTTTGGTATGATGCAATCTCAAACAGCATGTCCAAGATGTCGTGGAACAGGTAAAATTATCAAACAATCATGCTCATATTGTGGTGGAAAAGGTTATAACAAAGTTAAGAAAACAATTGAGGTTAAAATTCCTCAAGGTATAAATAACGGCCAACAAATTCGCATTGCTGGAAAAGGCGAAAGAGGATTGAATGGTGGTCCAAACGGCGATTTATACTTAGAAGTTATTGTTGCTCCACATCAAAATTTTGAGCGTGATGGAGACGATATTCATCTTACTATACCAATCGATTTTGTGGATGTTTGCTTAGGTACAACTATTACTATACCTACAATTTATGGAGATGTTGATATGAAGGTTCCAGCTGGAACTCAACCAAACCAAGTTTTCAAGGTTAAAGGTAAAGGTGTTAAGAATGTAAGAGGAAGTAGTTATGGTGATGAATTCGTTCACATTAATGTAAAAACTCCTACTGAATTAAATAAAGAACAAAAAGCAGCCTTGCAAGCTTTCAAAGAAGCTAGTAAAGGAAAAGATTCTTGGTTTGATAAATTTAAAAAAGCTTTTAAAAAATAAATTAAAATTGCTACTTTTATCTTTTGTCTTGTAGTAATATTTATCTAGGAAGTTTAATTATGCCAAAGTGTAAATATTGTGGTCAATCTATAACAAAGTTTGATAAAGAAATGTGCCCATATTGTGGAGCAAAAAATCCAATTGATTCTTTAAATCCACAAACAACGGATATTACTGAAGCAATCAATACAGTAAATCCTACAGACGAAGCAAGAGTTAATTACAGGCCAAAAAAGAGAGTTATAAATGCTCTTTTGTGCATGTTTTTAGGATTTTTAGGAATTGATGAATTATATTTAGGGTTTAGAAATAGATTCTTAATTAGATTAATTATAAATGCAATCTTCTATGTTGCATTGTTATTGATTTTTTACTTTACTAAAGCAATTGTTTCTAACGGTTTATTATTCATATTACCTTTAATTATTGTTTTCGGTATTTGGTTTATTGTTGGGATAATCTTTTTTGTTCTCAAAAATAAAAAAGATGCTAATGGAGCATTTTTAAAATAATGCAACGTTATTTTGCTAATAAGATTAATGAAAATATCATTTTGAACGAAAATGATATTTTTCATATTCAAAAAGTAATGCGATCAAAAATTGGCAATAAGTTTCAAATCGTTATTGATAATGAAGCGTTCGTCGCCGAAATTATATCGTTTAATCCTTTTAAATTTAAAATTTGCGAAAAAATAAATGCTAGTCCAGAATTAAATGGATATATTCGTTTACTTTATTGTTTACCAAAAGGTGAAAAACTTGATCTAGTTATACAAAAAGCAGTTGAACTAGGTGTTAGCGAAATTGTATTGGTTAATTCTTCTAGATGTGTTAGAAAAATCGATACAAAAGACAAAGATAAGAAATTAATAAGGTTTAATAAAATTATTAAAGAAGCTAGTGAACAATGTAAAAGAATCGAACTAATGAAACTTGAAGACATTATTAATTATAATGATATTAAGAATTATTCAGCTGATAAATCTTTTGTTGCTTATGAAAATAGTGAAGAACCATTATCATCTTTATATGATGATTTTAAAGACATAAATGGAAAAATCATTAATATATTGATTGGTTCTGAAGGCGGATTTTCTTTAGAAGAAGTAGAATATGCAAAAAAGAATGGCTACAAATCAATAAGTTTAGGTAATAG
>CAVEUG010000051.1:0-6869 GCA_963618895.1 Slackia isoflavoniconvertens
TCTACTTCAGAATACCTTAAACCTTGTTGAGAAATAACTATCATTTTATTATCTAAATTTAAATTAGGAAGGTGAACTTCATCAATTTCATAAATTAAATCAAGAAGTATTAAATATTCTTTTATTTGTTTAGCGTGTTCATCATATACTTCAACTTTTTGTTCTTCTTTTTCAAGAATATCGAGCATCTTTTTCATATTTTTTAAAACTAATGATGAATCAATATTGTTTGCTAAATCAAATGGATGGTTCTTATCTTTTAATAAATTTCTTGTTGTATTACTTAATGCATTTGATTTATAAGTTTGTACTAATACTTCTCTAGTGAAACGATGGTTAATATCTTCTATTACTCGATTAATAGCATTAGTTAATTCATTATTCTTATAAAGATCAAATAGTTTTCTAAAATGACTTCCATCTTCATAATATTTTAATGAATGTTGTATGTTTTTACTTATTGCAGTATCAACATATTCTTTAGCATTTAGTGCGTTAGAAAATGGATAATTTTTATTATAATTATCGCTACTAACACTCATTGTGCCACCATATCTAATAAATTCATCAATCCCATTAATACCTAATACATACTCAAATTCCTTATAAGAAATAAATGTTGTATGGAGCATAATTGCTCTATCATATAATTCATTATGTATTGAAAAAATAAATCCAAGAGAATCTGTTCCAGAAAGAACAATTTTCATCCCACTACTAGCATAAATATCAGAAAATAGTGCAGCTCCTTCAATAAAATCTTCTATTAAGGTAACTTCATCAATAAATATATATTTATATCCCTTAGATTCTAAATATTTTAAATCGCTATTTAACATACTTAATGTATCTTTAGGTTTAATTTGAATAAAGATTGATTTACTTAAATCATTTTCATTCATATTTAAAAGTATTTGTTTGATTAAAGTTGTTTTACCAGTTCTTCTTAATCCATAAAGAATAAAAACTTTATCATTATTATTTGAATATATATAATCACTTAAAATCTTATAACACTCTCTCTTTTTATAGCCTTTTGCAGTTTCAATAAAGTTTTTAATTTGCTCATCACTTCTAATTAATGTTTTAAATTCATAGGAATTATCGTTATTTTTAGTTACTTTTTTATTCTCTTTATTGGACAATTTTAAACTTTTAAGTTCTTTTTCTAATGTTTTTCTTTTTTTAATTTGTTCACCTAGTATAGAAACTTTATCAAAATCGACATATTCTTCATAACGTTTATGATCTAAAGTATAACGATGATAATAATATTCTTTACCATTAACTTTTTTAGTACTTAATGTTCCAATAGGTAAAGAATTTATTTCTCTTTCGAGTTCAATAATACGTTTATTAATATCTTCCACTTTTAAATCCTCCATCTATTAGATTATCCCAATTATCCCATTTTTAAAAAATATAATCAAGTATTTGGGATAATTGGGATAATACATTTAATTACGGTCTAATAAAAAAATATTTCAGTGCTTTTTGAAACGCTTCTTTTAAAAGATAATTGTATTTGCGCTTAGGGAAATTTCCTTCAACATCAAAATGCAATTATCCACACACTTTAGCATGAATAATTGTGTGTTTCAGTCAAATTTTTGGCACAAACATACAATTATCTTAGTGATTTTGCATGAATAATTGTGTGTTTCTGCCAAAACGGATTTTAAAATTTTAATTAAATAAGACCCTTAAACCTAATTTTTGTTTGAACTAATTCATATTCATGCATAAATTATAAATATGGAGTTCAATTCCATATTTATGTAAATTTGGAGGTGTAAATATGATCAAAAGAACTATATATGAAGAAATTAAAAAAGCAATAAAAGAAATGCCAGTTGTAGTTATTACTGGTGCAAGACAAGTTGGTAAAACTACACTTTGCACCGAAAAAATAGAAAAAGAGCTTGGATTTTCATATGTTTCTTTAGCAGATCCTTTATTAAGAGAATCCGCTTTAAATGATCCTAAAGGTTTTTTATCTTTACATCCTGCTCCTCTTATAATTGATGAAATTCAAAAAGCACCAATTCTATTTGATTATTTAGAAGGTGAAGTTGATGAACAAAAAAGAAAAGGAAATAATACTTCTTTATATATATTAACGGGTTCTGAAATATATAAGTTAAGACAAGGGATTAGTGAATCTATGCGTGGAAGAGTTGCGTTCATTCATATGTCCCCTCTTTCAATGTCTGAAATTAATAAAAAAGAAGAAAAGCCATTTATTGTTTCACCAAAAGATAACTTAGAAAGAGTTAAAACTTACGAGATATCTACACTTGATCTTTATGATTATATTGTTAGAGGTTTCTATCCAGAACTCTATTACAATAATGAATTAGAACCAAGTATCTTTTATAGTGATTATATTGAATCATATCTTACAAAAGATGTTGATGATGTGCTTCAAATTAAGGATAAAAGGAAGTTTTTAAATTTAATGACATTATTAGCTTCACTTACCGGAGAAGAATTAAATTATTCGAATTTAGCTAAAGATATTGGAGTTGATACAAAAACTATTATGAGTTGGGTAAGTGTATTAGAAGCAGGAAATCTAATTCATTTATTAGAACCATATAATGATAATTCAATCAAACGTCAAATAGTTAAAAGACCAAAAATATATTTTTGTGATACTGGCCTTGCTTGTTATTTAGCTAAAGTAAATAGCAAAGAAACATTAATTGCATCATATTTAAAAGGACATATGGTTGAAACTTATATCGTTAATGAAATAATGAAATCATATTCAAATAATCGAAAAGATAAATCATGCTCTTTCTATTATTATCGCGATTCAAAACAAAATGAGATCGATTTAATTATCTTAAAAGATGGGAAACTTACTCTATTAGAATGTAAAAGTGGTGAAGAGTATTCATCTAAAGATTTAAAGGAAGCAAAAGTTTTAAAAACAACTCACTATCAAGTCGATACTAAGGCTATTATTTGTACTTGTAAATCAGTTTATCCAATTGGTGATGATTGTTATTTATTACCAATAACAACAATTTAGGTGATATATAGGATTAAATCCTCATTTGCACTCAATACTATTATTTCATAATCAAATAAAATAATCCTCATTTGTAACGATTGCAAATGAGGATTTTAAGATTTTTTATGACTTAAATTGTTAATGAAAGATCGAAAGTAATTTTTAAGACTATCTATTAATTATCAATATAAGAATATGTTCCAGCTGCTCTGAAGGTTGTTATAAGTCTTTCTTCGTTTTCAGGGTTAGTCTTTACAGTATTACCCTCATAATGACCTACATTAACATGGGCAAGAAATCTTTCGTGTTCACCGCCTTGGTCTTGATAACCTTCAGCTAAACCAAAATAGACTTTGTTCAAATTAAGTTTCCTACTTCCATTAGCTTCATAATCACCTCTAATAGCATTAGAATCACCATAAGATGCGGTTGTTGAACCTTCTTTATAATAATTACCTTTATTGACACCCCAAGAATTTATTCTTGTATTCTTGATTGTAATCTCACCAGTTTTACCATAGAGTTGAATAGCGTTACCACGAACACCAGAAATTTCACAATTTTTAATTAACGCAGTATTTATTGAACTACCATCGCTATCACTACCAGCAATCGCGTCTAAAGCTATACCATGAGCACGCTTTTTATATTTTACGTTTTCGGTTCCATTGGCATTATATGAAACACCATAAACTTCCAATGAAGTATTATTTTCCCCAATAAATTTACAATTTGTAACTTTATAAGTAACGTTTGTAGCCTTTGATTTTTCAAGATTTAAACACATTCCATCGCCACTATTAGTTGTAGAGTTACTGCCGTTCCACACTAATTCACTTTGTTTGCAAGGATTAAACACACAGTTATCAATATTTATTTCTAAACCATTATATTGATTTAAGTTAATGGATGCGCCTTTAAGGAAAGTAACACCTTTTATGTTTAAATTAGCAGATACCCATATATCAACCCATTTATCAATATATACTAAGCCTTTACCATCAAGAGTAATTTCCCCAGTATGTGTGTTTTGATAAACAAATTCACTATCAGTTAAATTAAATGCTTCCTCTAATGTATCAAAATGACGCTCCATGTTAGCGTTACCTTGAACTGCTTCAACAGTAAAATAAATTTCACAAGTTTTACCTTGATATTCATTTTCAGCATCAGTAGGAAGTTCCACATAGCAATCTAGTTTTTTAGATTCAGCAGTTTTCCAGGAAGAATATGCTACTCCATAGTCATCTCCAATTTTAAATTCTAAACCATCAAAAAGTTCTCCATCATCACTAGAAACTACTGTACGATATTTTGCTGCAACAGTACTACTGTTAGTGATTTGAATGCTAAAAGTAACTTTATCTCCAGGAGTCATCTTATCAAGAGTAAGGGTATTATTCTCAAATTTAGCTGTACCACCATTAGTGAATGTTCCATTGGAAGTTGTTGCAATAATATTGTCATTATCAACTGAAGGATCACCTGTTAATGAATTTTCTTTACCAGAATAAGTTTTAAATTCACTTATTGTCGCACTAACATCAACCTTACCACTATTAACTGCAATATTTGTTTTACTTTCACTAGTAAATAATGCATAAGTTCCTCCAGCCATTACACTTCCAGCAAGTAAAATTGCTGCGGCCGAGGATAATACTAAACTAATTTTTGTTCTTTTTTTTCATATAAAAACCTCGTATTTATAGCAATAATATATTGAATAATTACGACGCAGTCATCGTTTTTTTTGAACAAGTGTTCGATATGTGTTTATTATCCAACTTTTTTCAAGATGACGGGTCTTTTTACGCTTACGTTATAACGACTTTTCCACTAAGGACTTTCACACTTTAGATATATGACATACCCGTCGCACCTACAAAAAGTGTGTTCCTTCGACTGGAACACACTTATATGATATTTGATTATAATTTAAATCTTGTTACACCATTCATGATTGTTTCATAAACTTTAGCTTCATGAATTTTATATGGATCAATTTCAAATAAGTTTTCATTGAATACAACCATATCAGCATATTTGCCAACTTCAATAGACCCAATCTTGTCTTCCATTCTCATAATGTAAGCATTATTAATCGTGTAAGCTTCAATAACATCTTCAAGAGTTAATCTTTCTTCTTCACTACAAATATAACTATCTTTTTGACCTAATGTTTGTCTAGTAATTGCTACTTCAAAATTTGGAAGAGGGAAGAAAGCAGTTGCATCAGTTGGGAAATCTGAACTTAAAGATAATCTTCCACCAAGTTTTTTAATTGAACCCATTGGATATGATAAAGCTTCAGTAATATTTGAAACTAACCCTTCCTCTTCTTCAGGAATTGCTGAGAACCATAATGCAGTTGAATTTGCAACAACATTATATTTTTTAAATAATTCTAAATCTTCTTTAAATACATATGCAGAATGTGAGCAAACAATTCTCATATCCTTATAACCTTTTTCACGTAATATACCAGCTGCTTCTAAAAGTTGATGGACTGTAACAGAACCGATTGCATGAACATTAAGATCCATACCTTTCTTTGCAACCATTTCACCATAACGAACTACATCTTCTACAGTAAACGTTGGTTGAACAATTGGCGCCCCTGGATAAGCTTTTGGAAGGGCGGCCGAGAAATTTTCTAAAGTACCATCGTTAAGTAACTTTAAGAAAGTACATCTAAACATATCTCCCATATATCTTTCATGTAAACTAATAGCTTCTTTTGATGCATATTCAATATTGGATTTATTTCCAATAACACCACAACAATCAATTCTAACTGGGCAATCAACGTGTTCAATTTCTCTCATTAAATCATCATTCATAATGAATTCAAAGAAATCATAGTTACCGCAATCAACAAGAGAAGTTAAACCTAAAGAAGCGCATGTTTGACCAAGTTTAACAGCTTGTTCACCAATTAATTCTAATGGCGTATAATCTGCTGCTGCTAAAATTTGATTTAAGCAAATTGTTTCTTTAACATAACCAGTAGGAACACCATTTTCATCACGCATATAATAGTGACCAGTCACTCTATTTGGATCTTTTGTATCTTTATTAATATTAGCTGATTCTAAAGCTTTTGAATTAACCCATCCACAATGTCCACTTGCAGAAAAAAGACAAATTGGTTTGTCAGTTAAAACAGCATCTAAATCTTTTTTATTAGGACCAATTTCACCAAACATACTATCAGCCCATCCCATACCTAAATAAGCTGGTAAATTTGGATATTCATCCATATATTGTTTAATGGTTTTTTGAATAGTTGGAACATCCATTGATGGGTCTAAACGAATAACACTTAAAGCTAATGTTGCCATTAATGCGTGTAAGTGACCATCAATAAGACCTGGGGTCATAAGTTTTCGTTCTAAATCTTCAACTTCTGTATCATCATTTATGTATTTTTTAGCCCCTAAATTATCGCCAACATAAACGATTTTATTTCCTTCAACAACAACGGCTTCTGCCCATGGTTGTTCTTTATTTACCGTGTAAATTCTTCCATTAAGGAATGCTCTTGTTTTTGCCATTTTTTCTCCTTTTTATAAATTGAATGGTTTGTATGCAAATAATTATATAACTTTGTTTAAAATAATGCCTTATTGAAGATTTAAAAAATACAATAATTTTAAGTAGATATCTTAAAAATTTAATATTTTATTCAATATATTTGTACCATATCAAAATTTTTTCCAACAATATGCTTTCATAAATTCTAACATTTCGCCTTTATCTTTATTCTCATAATAAGCAATTAACATTTTCTTAAATTCAGAAACTTTATTTTCTGGAATAACTAACAACCCCTCCCCTTTTGAAATTAAAA
>CAVEUG010000052.1:0-10033 GCA_963618895.1 Slackia isoflavoniconvertens
AATATTAGATGCAGCAATCAAAAAGAGAGAAATTTGGATAAAAATAATTTTTATTTTAATTATTTTTATTACCGCAATCATAATTTTAGAAGTTTCTTTATTAAGCGTCCGTTCAATTTATAATTCTGTTGAAAAATATGCTGGGTTATTATTTATAATTCCATTTATTCCTTTAACTATTTTTATAATAAATTTGATTACTGGAAGACTTAAATATAGTAGAACTTTACTTTTGTTATTTTTTTGGTCGCTTTCCGCTTCTTTTTATTTTTTCTTTAAATCTTATGAGCCAGTATTTGTTTTCTGGATTGCTTTTTTATTTAGTTTATTAATTGTTATTTTCCCATATCTCGGTGATTATGTGAAAAGAGCTTCTAATAAAAAAACAAAAAAATAAATGATTTGGTAATTAACATTTGTTCGTTGATATTTAATTATTAAAAATGGTGAATATTCTAATTATATAAGAACTAGAATTAATTTTTCTACAACTTGAAATAATCAAAAGCAATTAATACCAAAGAGGGTGAGCATTACACAATGTTAAAACCTCTTTTTTAATATCTTCTTCCGACATTTTGTTTTTTAAGCAAGCATCTATTAATTTAGCAACTTTAATAAAATCTTCTTTTGTAAAACCACGAGAAGTCATGGCTGGACTCCCAAGTCTAATACCGCTAGAAATCATTGGTGGTAAAGTGTCGTTTGGAATAGAATTTTTATTGCAAGTTATATTTACATTGTGTAATTTTGTTTCTGCTTCTTTCCCTGTGATGCCACTTGTTTTATAAACATCTACAAGTAATAAATGATTATCGGTACCATTACTTACAACATGATAACCCAATTTTTTTAGTTCGTCAGACATTGCTTTTGCATTTTCAATGACTTGTTTTTGATATTCTTTAAAGTCATCGCTTAAGTCTTCTTTAAAAGCAACTGCTTTTGCAGCAATTATGTGCATCAAAGGACCTCCCTGCGTTCCTGGGAAAACAGTCTTATTTATTTTTTTAAAAATTTCTTCGTTATTTGTTAGAATGATGCCACCCCTTGGGCCTCTAAGTGTTTTATGTGTAGTAGAAGTTATAACATCAGCATAAAGACATGGATTTTGGTGTAAACCTGCAGCAACTAAGCCAGCGATATGGGCCATGTCTACAAATAAATAGGCCCCAACCTCATCTGCAATTTCTTTAAATCTTTTAAAGTCAATTTGTCTAGGATATGCACTGGCTCCAGCAATTATCATACGTGGTTTTTCTTTTATAGCGATTTTTTCAATTTCGTCATAGTTAAGCATTTCGGTTTCTGGATCAAGACCATAGGTAATTGTTTCGTAATCTTGGCCTGAAAAAGACAATTTATAACCATGTGTTAAATGACCACCAGCATCCAAACTCATACCTAAAACCTTATCGCCCTTGTTGAGTAATGTTCTATAAACAGCCATATTTGCTTGAGAACCACTATGTGGTTGAACATTTGCATATTTACAATTGAATAGTTTACAAAGTCTTTCCTGTGCTAGTTTTTCGACTTCATCCACAAATTCACAACCGCCATAATATCTTTTTCCGGGATAGCCTTCTGCATATTTGTTTGTCATTATTGAGCCGCAGGCCTCTAAAACTGCATTTGAAACAAAGTTTTCGCTAGCAATTAGCTCAATATTATTTTTTTGTCTATTTCTTTCTTCTTCTAAAGCATGGAATACCTCTAAATCTTCTTTTTTAATATTTTGGTAATTATTCATTGTAAACACACCTCACTTTAATTCAACTTAATTATTTTATAATTTTAATTCAATAAAGTGTATATAACCTAAGTGTAATTTAATATAATAATAAGGTTAAGATTAGTGTGTTAATAAAGAGGATTGATGAATTATATTTATAGTGCTTTTTTAGGTATAGCGATGGCTGTTGATTGCATGTGCGTCGGTATTAGTGATGGAATACTTGAAACAGGAATGAAGAAATGGAAGATGCTTTTCATTGCAATTCTGTTTGGTTTTATGCAAGGATTAATGCCTTTACTTGGATATTTACTCGGAACTTTAGTTGAGGGCTACGTTACAAAATTTATTCCATATATTTCGTTTGCTATTCTTTTAATTTTGGGACTTAAAGCAATAATTGAGACTATTATTGAGCAAAGAAAAGAAAAGAAAAATAAAGATTTAGACGAAGATGTTAATGAAGAAAAAAGAAAACTTAAGATTACTGAAATACTAATTCAAAGTGTTGCAACTTCAATCGATGCCTTTACGGTTGGATTTACATTTATTTCATACAACAACAATGCATATTCATTTATTACATTTGGAATAATTGCGATTATTACGTTTGGCTTAACGTTAACAATGATTATTTTAGGAAGAAAAATTGGGGATAAAGTTTCAAAATATGCTCCATATATTTCTGGAATTATTTTCATTGCTTTAGCAATTAAATTTTTGGTTAGCGCATTAATATAAGAGTATTTTAAGACCTGCTTTTATATAATTATCATGTGCTTATTAATAAAAATGAAACTTTCAATTGATAAGCAACAGCCTAAATCGACTAATTTCTTAAATTGAAATAAATGCGATAGAATATTAAAAGTTATTGAAGAAGGAAAGAAAAAATGAGAAATGAGAAATCGGCTAAAATATTTTTGCTTATTAGCTCTTTTGTTTTTATGTTTTGGGGTTTTGTTGGAATAATTTATCAATCAGTTTTGTTTTCAAACAGGAATCTTGAGCGAGCAGAAATGTTTGGAGGAATTTTTATTATTGTTACTTCAATTATTGAGGTATTATGTTGTTTATGTGCAATTTTATATACAAAAAAAGATGGCGAGCTCATTAATATTTTTACAATGATTTTTTCAATTTTACTTGGTGTTATAGTGATCGCTTATATTTTTATATTTGGATTATTAATTTATGGAGTAACAAAAGGTGTTAATTTAAATACTTTGGATTGGTTTAATTGGATAAATTTCTTTATAACTTTGATTTGTGGGTGTTTTTATATAATTGGTTACTATTCAATCTCAAAAGTTAGAAAGAATCGCGAAGAAGATAAAAAATATAATTTACACAATTACAAATAGTGTTTTTAACAAAAGGTGCTTACATATCACTCAAAAACCACGTATGAAACTTTTAAAATCAAAGAATTAAAAATATAATATTGTAAGAGGTGTAATATGGAGCAAGCATATATAGGTGTTGATATTGGCGGAATGTCAATTAAAGCGGGGATTGTTGGTTTAAATGGAAAAATTATTCAAAAGTACACTGTAAAAACAAATTCAAAAAATGGTGCTGAACCATTTTTAAAAGACATTAAAGGATTGCTAACTGATCTTTTTGATTTTGCAAATAAAAACAATTATGTCATAGGTGGCATAGGTTTTGGTGTTCCTGGCGTTGTGAATAATAAACTTGGGACCATTGATTATGCATGTAATTTGGATTTATACAACGTGCCTTTAAAAGATTATCTAAAAGATTTTAATATTCCAATTTTTGTTAGTAATGATGCAAATGTTGCGGCATTAGCGGAACAAAGGTGGGGTGTCGCTCGCGGATATAATGACGTTGTTATGGTAACTATAGGGACTGGTATTGGTGGCGGAATCGTTATTGATAACAAACTTTTTGAAGGGTATGAAGGAAAGGGCGCAGAAATTGGGCATTCAGTAATTGTTGTTGATGGACAAGAATGCGGATGCGGTAGACATGGATGTTTTGAGGCTTATGCTAGTGCAAGCGCCTTGCTCCGTTACACGAAAGAAATTATGCAAAAAAGCAAAGATTCGTTAATGTGGGAATATTGCGATAACAAGATTGAGAATGTTAACGGCCTTACAAGTTTTGAATGTGCGAAAAAAGGTGATAAAGCAGCTAATAAAGTAGTTGATTTATATATTAAATATTTAGGCGAAGGATTGCTTAATATTTGCAATATTTTCAGACCACAAGCTATTGTATTAGGTGGCGGAGTAAGTAATCAAAAAGATTTCCTAAAGGATAAGGTTCAAAAATATCTAGAAGATAGATGGTACGGATATCACGAAACACCAAGAGTTGAGGTTTTAATTGCAGAACTAAAAAATGATGCAGGAATTATCGGCGCCGCCACACTTGCTTTTATTAACAAATAAACATTAATAAAAAATTAATTTAAAACACGATTTTCAAGTTCATAAAATCGTGTTTTTATTATATGATTATAAGGGCACCCCCAAAAGAAATAAGAAATAATAAGAAGGGAATTATTGGATTTTTATTTATGGAACAAAATCAAGAAAAGAAAAGAAAATTTATATTTGTTACGGGAGGCGTTGTTAGCGGTCTTGGGAAAGGTGTAAGTGCTGCTAGTATTGGGCGTCTTTTAAAACGAAGAGGGCTGAATATATTTTCAATTAAGTTGGATCCTTATCTAAATGTCGATCCAGGAACAATGTCGCCATTACAACATGGCGAAGTTTTTGTGACCAAGGATGGAGCAGAAACTGACTTGGATTTAGGGCATTATGAAAGAATGATTAACAGTTCTTTAACCAAAGAGTCTAGTGTTACTAGTGGAAAGATTTATAGTGCAGTCATTGAAAAAGAAAGAAAAGGCCAATATCTTGGGAAAACCATACAAATAATCCCTCATATCACCAATGAAATTAAAGATAGGATTATAAAAGCTTTTGATGCCAAATCTGACACTGATGTGTGCATTTGTGAAATTGGTGGTACAGTAGGCGATATTGAGTCACTTCCATTCCTTGAAGCAATTAGACAAATGAGACGCGAACTCGGTTATGAAAATACTTTTTATATGCATAATACATTAGTCCCATATTTATATACTTCAATGGAACCAAAAACAAAACCAACGCAACATAGTGTTAAAGAACTTACAGGCCTTGGAATTAATCCAGATGCTATTTTATTAAGAACAACTGAAAATTTGGATAAAGAAACAATTCAAAAAGTTGCGTTATTTTGTAATGTAAATGATAATGCTGTTATTAATGTTAAAGATTGCAAATATATTTATGAAGTACCTTTAAATTTAGAAAAACAACATTTAGATGATTTAATTGTTGATCATTTAAAACTTGATTGTGCGCCGGTTTCTGATATGGATGATTGGAGAAAGTTCGTTCATAAAGTTCAACATATTTCCGAATCTATAAATATCGCACTTGTTGGTAAATACACTCAACTTCATGATGCTTATATTTCAGTTGTGGAAGCTTTGAGACATGCTGGCTATGCATGTAATAAAAATGTTAATATTATTTGGGTAGATAGTAAAAAAATTACTTCTGAAAATGTTCATGAATTATTAAGAGATGCACATGGAATTATTGTTCCAGGCGGATTTGGAAATAATGGCATTGAAGGTATGATTATAAGTGCAAAATATGCTAGAGAAAATAGGATTCCATATTTAGGGATTTGTCTTGGGATGCAAATTTCTTTAATCGAAATAGCAAGAGATGTTTTGCATTTCGATGGCGCAAATTCGACTGAATTTGATCCAAAAACGAATTATAAAATAGTTGATTATTTGCCAAACCAATATAAAGGAATTAATCTTGGCGGAACAATGAGGCTTGGCGAATATGATTGTGACCTTATGGAAGGCTCGTTAGCTGCAAAATTATATAATTCTACTAAAATTAGAGAAAGACACAGACATAGATACGAATTCAACAATTTTTATATAGAAAACTTTAAAGATAATGGTGTAATATTTAGTGGTATAAATCCTCAAACCGGATTATGTGAAATCATTGAATTAAAGGACCATCCATTCTTTGTTGCTTCGCAATTCCATCCTGAGTTTACTTCAAGACCCCTTGAACCAAACCCATTGTTTTTGGGATTTATAAAAGCAGCAATAAAAGATGAACAAGAATTACAAGGAAAACATTAGAAAAAGAGTTAAGGAAGAAAATAGAATTCAACACAAATCTTTTAAACATGCAAAAAAAGAAAATAAAAAGAATTTAAAAAACGCAAATAAACAAGAAGAAAAACCAACAAAAGTTAGAAGAATTGATTATAAAGAATATATTGTTAAAAGAAACTCAGAATTGCTTGATTATTTAATTAATGATCTTGGTTTTTCAAGAACAAATGCTAAAGCATTATTATCACATCACGTAGTTTCAATCGAAGGAGCCCCTGTTTCTCAATTTGATTTTAAATTGTCAAAAGGAGATGTTTTAATTATTTCAAAAAACCCAATTAGAACTAAATCTAGGAAAAATATTCCTATTATTTATGAAGACAATGAATTTTTAGTAATTAATAAGCCTTATGGATTATTAACAAACCCAAGTGATACAGAAAAGAACAGTACAGCTGTTCGTATGGTTATGGATTATATGCAATCTTTTGATAAACATAATAGAATTTATTTGGTACATAGAATAGACAAAGAAACTAGTGGAGTTTTAATGTTTTGCAAGAACGAAAAGATTCGTGATTTATTAATGGATGATTGGAATAACCTAGTAATTAAAAGAGGATATTTTGCAATTGTTGAAGGGCAAATGGAAGAAAAAGAAAAAACAATTGTTAATTATTTAAGAAAAAATAAATTAGATATGATGTATGTTGTTCCTCATGGTGGACAAGGGTCATATAGAGCTGTTACAAGTTATAAAGTTTTAAAAGAAAACAAAAAATATAGTTTGCTTGATGTCAATATTTCAACCGGAAGAAAGAATCAAATTCGGGTAACACTTGGAAGTCTTGGACACTATGTTTTAGGTGATGATAAATATGGAGAACCAGAAAACCCGATCAATCGGTTATGTTTGCATGCATACGAACTATCATTTAAACATCCGATAACTGGAAAAATTTATAAGTTCGATGCCCCAACACCAAAAGAATTTTTAAAATTAATGGAGGGAACACGATGATTAAATCTTTACTTAAAAAATTTCTAGATGCATTTATTGCAGTTGCTCCTATAGTTCTTATAGTTAGCGTTTTGTATTTTGTTCAATTATTTACACATCATTTTGATGATTCGTTTTTAACAACTGATATTTATATTGTTTTTGTTTTGTCTTCACTTGCTTTGATGTTCGGAATGGGTTTATTTAGTTTAGGTGCGGATAGTGCTCTTGGTGAGACAGGAAAATACTTAGGTGCAAGTTTTGCTAAACAAAAGAATATAATTTTAGTTTTTGTTTTAATGCTTCTATTAGGAACGTTAATTGCAATTGCTGAACCAGATGTGAGTGTTTTAGCAACCTATATCCCTGAAAGTTCAATAAACCCTTTTGTTTTTAAATTATGTGTTGGAATTGGATGTGGTATTTTCTTTATTCTTGGATTTGTAAGAATTGTTTTCCAAAAGCCATTAAAGATGTGGTATATGTTCTTCTATCTTATTGTTTTTGGGATTGCAGCATTATTTGGCGACAAAGATGGCGCTATTATTGATTTATCGTTTGATAGCGGAGCTGTTGTTACTGGTCCGATTACTGTTCCATTTTTTATTGCATTCGGTGTTGGTATTGCTGGTGTTCATGGTGGAAAAGATTCGTCTAGTGATTCATTTGGTATTACCGCAATGTGCTCTATGGGACCAGTTGTTAGCGTTATGATTTTGGGTCTTTTATTAAAACCAAATATCCAAGCACCAACTTTTTCAAGCGATATTTCAACGAATGCTCTTGTTAATGCACTTGTTAGTTCATTAACATCAGTAAGTATCGCTTTCTTCCCAATTATTGTATTTTTTATGGTTTACCAAGCTATTGCAATCAAACTTCCTAAAAACGAATTGTTAAAAATTCTTGTTGGATATGCATTTGCTTATGTTGGTCTTGTTATTTTCTTAACTGCTGCAAATTATGGATTTATTTCTGTTAGTAATAACATCGGTGTTGGATTAGGAAAGAATTCAAACGACGTTCCAATCTTATTTGTATTAGCAATTTTATTTGGTTTAGCAATTGTCATGGCTGAACCTGGTGTTCAAATTCTCTCAACGCAAGTTGAAGATATTTCTAATGGTGTAATTTCCAAGAAGAAAATGCTTATTGCATTAGCAATTGGCGTTTCTAGCGCAATTGTACTTTCTATTGTTAGAGTAATTTATTCAATTAACTTACTTTATTTAGTCATTCCGTTATATTTGTTTATTTTCTTATTATCTTGGATTATTCCTGATATATTTACAGCTATTGCATTTGATGCTGGTCAAGTTGCTAGTGGACTTATGGCTTCATCGTTTGTTTTACCTTTTGTTTTGGGGGTTGCAAGTCAAATTGAAAATGATAGTAGTGGTTTTGGCGTAATTGGTATGATTGCTGTAATGCCAGTTGTTGCAGTTGAATTTATGGGTTTATATGCAGTTATTAGAACTAATATGATTTATAAAAAAGCAAGGAAAAAGATTCTTGCTCCAGACGATTTACAAGTTATACATTTTGATATGGAGGTAGAGAATGAGAAATAAGGTTATTAAGGAAAAAATAGCATCCAAGAAAGAAAAATCATCTGTGAACTCATCAAAAGCTTATGATCAAGAGTTCGTTGTAAAACCTCTAAAATGTCTTTTTGTAATAGTGAATCAATACCAAGGAAATTATTATGTTAACGAATTTAAAGAACTTGGTGCTAGTTGTACATTCTTAAGTTATGGGAAAGGTACAGCAACGGATGATTTAAAACATATTCTAGGTATCGGCGAAGATAAAAAGGATATTGTTCTTTGCTTAGTTAGAGCAGATGAAATTGATAAATATTTGGGTGTATGCAAAGAAAGATTTAAAGTTTCAAGAGCTGCAAAAGGAATCGCATTTGCTATTCCAGTTGATTCGATGATTAGTGTGTTTGCTTATAAATTTATAAGTAACACAAGACAAAACAGGAGACAATAATTATGGAAAAACATGTATTAATTTGTTGTATAGTTGATAAAGGTTATAGCGATCTTGTAATGAGTGCGGCAAGAGAAAATGGCGCGAGAGGTGGCACAGTTATCGGAGCTCGCGGAACAGGAAATGATGAAATTGAAAAATTCTATGGAGTCGTAATTAAACCAGATAAAGAAATGGTTTTAATCTTGGTCAAAGATGGCGAAAAAGAAAAGATTTTAACTGCAATAGGAAAAGAATGTGGTTTGAATACAAAAGGTCAAGGAATTGCTTTTGCATTACCAGTTAGCAATTCGGTTGGACTTGTTCAAGAAGAACAAGAAAATTAGTTACATAACTAATTTTTTAATCATATTTTTAGGGATATTTAATAACAAGGAGACGCTTGTAATGGCGTCTTTTTTTGTTAAACCGTTTTCAATCAATTCATTAACTTTTTTAATAATATCGTCGTCATTTACTATTTCTTTTTGTTCTTTAGCTTTCTCTAAAATTATTACAATTTCCCCTTTGAATTCGATAGGATTATCTAAAAAAGATTTTAAAGAAGTTCTTATAAATTCTTCGTGAAGTTTTGTTAATTCTCTGCATATGCAGATATTTCTTTCACCTATGACACTATATAAATCACATATGCATTCTTTAATTCTATGAGGCGCTTCATACAAAATAACTGTATATGGAAGCGTTTTAATTTTTGAAATTTCTCCGATTCTATCAGAGTGTTTACTGCTCAAAAATCCATAAAAAAGAAAATGGTCTGTTTCAAGGCCGCTTCCAACCAAACCATTTAAGAAAGCACTTGCTCCAGAAATAGGGACGATTTTAATTCCGTTTTCAATACATTTTTTAGCAAGAATATAGCCAGGATCGCTAATGCATGGATATCCAGCATCGCTTAAATAAGCTACATTTTTGCCATCTATAATTTGGTCAATAATATTTTTACTAGAAACTGATTCATTATGTTCGTGACATGAAATACATTTCTTTTTTATATTTAAAATATTGAGTAATTTCATGGTGTTTCTTGTGTCTTCGCAGGCGATAAAATCAACACTTGAAAGAATATTTCTTTGCCGAGGAGAAACATCATCAATATTGCCAATTGGCGAAGGAACTAAATATAATTTTC
>CAVEUG010000053.1:0-4691 GCA_963618895.1 Slackia isoflavoniconvertens
GTGCTTTTGATAAAATCAAATTGATAAAAAACAGCGAAGAAAAAAGGGCTACTTCGCCTGAAATTAAGCAAAATATGCCAAAAATCAGCTAAATAGCCCTAAAAAATGAAAAAAGGACTGATATTTTTGGTATCAATCCTATCGTTTCTTAATGGTGCCCAGTACAGGACTCGAACCTGCACGGTTTCCCAATGGATTCTAAGTCCATCGCGTATACCAATTCCGCCAACTGGGCAAATCTTTATTCCTTTAAGTATTATAAAGATTTATATCAAAATTTCATTAACAATTAAATTTTAAACAGAAGTTTCTTTAATAGATCAAACGCTTTTTTACTGCTTGTAGAAACATTTTCTAGATAATCTTTACCCGTTCCTTCAAGTGTGTCACTAATGCATTTTATTGCAAGACAAGGAACTTTATTCTTGAAACAAATTCTAGTAATTGCAGCAGATTCCATATCACAGATTGAAGCATCAAATTCATCTACCAATTTCTTTTTAAAAGATGCGTCATCTATGAATTTATCACCACTTGCACAAATCACAGGTGAAATAGTTGGCATGAGTTCGATAACTTTTTGATTCAAATATGAACTTGTTTTCATATAGATATCTTGAATATCAAGATATTCACCAACTCTAGTTCCATCAATGCTTGATGCATCAAAATCATAGTGAACGACTTTTTCAACTAGAAAAAGATCTTGAACTTTTAGACCAAGCTTTAAGGCTCCAACAACACCATAATTTAAAACACATTCAACCCCAAAAACAGAAATTAAAAATTGAGTACCGGCACTTGCATCAATTTCACCATATCCACTTCTTAAAACATAAATTTCATTACCATTAATAATGGTTTTATCGACTTCAAAACAAGTAGTATTAATTCTTTGAATTTCAAAAGAATTGTCTTTCAAAAAAGAATCAAATTCATCTTTAACCGCAACAATAATTCCTATTTTTTTCATTTTTAATCCTTTATAAATCCGTATATTTAGTAGATTTACCTTTGCATTTTTCTATTGGATATTTTTTACCAGTTTCTTCAAGTTTTCTTTCAACGATTTCTTTAATATCGACATTTAAAACATGAGCCATTTGAATACAATAATTGATAACATCAGCTAATTCGTCTTCAACATGTCTTCTATCTTTAATTTCATCAGACCATTGAAAACACTCCAAAAGTTCATTGGCTTCGATACTAATAGATTTAGCAAGATTAGCTGGAGAATGGAATTGATCCCAATCTCTATCACTAACAAATTTACATATTTCTTGTTCTAACTCTTTTAATGAATCCATAAAATAATTTTATCTCTTATTCCTATATATTTCAGTAAAAATCTATCTAAGTAAAGGCTTAGTTTCTTCTCTTAAATATTCAAGTAAAGCTTTATCATCTTTAAAGAATGGACTTAACTTCTCATAAACCCACTTATGATAATTATTTAGCCAACCAATTTCTTCATCACTCATTATAGATAAATCAAGTGCTCTTGTATCAATTGGAACACATGTAATGGTTTCAAATTTATAGAAAACACCCATATCCGTTTCAAAAGCAGGTACACAAAGAAGGTTGTTTTCAATTCTAATCCCGTATTTATTTTCTTTATATACTCCAGGCTCAACTGTTGTAATCATCCCTGGCACTAGTTCGTAAGAATCATCTCTTTCAGGAACAATTCTATATCTAAAACCATTTGGTCCTTCGTGCACGTTTGAAATATATCCGACACCATGCCCAGTTCCACACTTATAATCTAATCCTTCTTTCCACATAATTTCTCTAGCTTTGATATCTAAAGTTACACCACATGAATGTTCAATAAATATTGATGTAGTTAAAGCAATAACTGATTTCAAAGTTAAAGTATAATCGTGAACATATTCTTCACTTAAAACTTCTTTTAATGGATAAGTTCTTGTTGTATCAGTTGTTCCGCCATAATATTGACCACCGCTATCAACTAAAAGTTCAGTATCATTTTTGGTAACTAAAGAGTGTTTTTCTTTTGTTGGTCCATAGTGCATTTGAGCAGCGTTTGAACCAACTGCAGCAATCGTTTGAAAACTAAGTTCAAATAAACGTTTATTTTCTCTTCTAAATTTTTCAAGTTCTTCACTATAATCAAATTCTGAAAGATTTTTATCTAAGTTATTTTTTAAGAAATAGCCAAATTTAACCATTGCAACACCATCTAAAATTTGAATTTCTTTGGTATTTTTAATTTCCACAGGTCCTTTAATGGCTTTCATTAAATAACTTGGATTTTTCTTATTAACAACGTGTTTTAATTCATTAAATAATCTTGCATTAATTCTGGATTTATCAACCAAAGTAACAACATTTTCATGATCTTTTAAGAAATCAACAATTTCATCATATTCATGAATTTCAACACCTTCGATTTCAAAATCAATTTTCTTTTTATTAACAAATAAATGATTCCCATATTGTTTTGATAAATATAAATAGGAATAGAAAACAGGATTGCACTCAATATCATCCCCTCTTAAATTTAATGTCCAAGCAATATCATCCAAAGTTGAAATTAAATTTGCTTCTGCTCCACTTTTTAAAACTTCTTCTAATACATTTTTTATTTTTTCTTTATGACTTAAAGTATATAAATCTTTATCTAATTTAAATACTTTAGAATCGGATAAAGATGGTCTATTTTCAACCATATATGAATAATCTTTATCAGCGATTTTATCTTCTTTTTTATTAACTAAAGATTCATATAATCCTTCACTTGCAATTAAAGTATTTAATCCTAAAGGATACAAACTTTTCTCTTTAATAAATTTATTTAATGGCAAAACTCCTTTTTCGCCAATCTTCATTAAAGTAACACCACTATCTTTTAATTCTTTTTCTGCTTGAATAAAGAATCTTCCATCAGTAAAAAGATAAGCATTATCTTGAGTAACTAAAAGGTCACCAGTATCACCAGTAAATGGGCAAAAATATAATCTTTCTGCCATATAGAAACTAGCAATATATTCATTATCATGAGGATCACTTGTTAAAACTAAGTATCCTTTTATCCCTTCTTCCTTTAATTTATTTTGCAAATTTATTAAGTTCTCTTTTTTAAACATAAAATTCTCCTTAAATCCTTTAATATTATATTCTTAAAAAGAATTTATAGTATAAATTTGCAAAAGAAAAAGCCTGACATTAATAGGCCTATCAGACTTTTATCATTATATTAAGTAACTTAGAAAGGGAAGCACTGCATTACTTAATGTCAATAAATTGTTCGTTATCGACTTTAACTGCTTTAGGAACAACAATATTTAAAACACCATTTTCAAGAGATGCATCAACTTTAGTATTATCTACATCACCTAAATAGAATGATCTTTCGCCTTCAGAAACAAATCTTTCCTTTTTAATGAAATGTTTATTGTTGTTTTCTTCTTTTGCTTCATCTTGTTTATAAGAAACTTTTAATGTTCCTTCATTTAAACTAACTTTAATATTTTCTTTTTTAATTCCTGGCATTTCAACAGCAACAAGAAATTTATCATCCTTCTCTTCAATATCTGTTCTCATTAATCTATAACCTTTTTTAGGCTCAATTGGCATGCCAATAAATGCATCAAATAATGGGTCAAATAATGATTCTCCTACAACATTGTGATTTTTCTTATATTCTTCGTACATAATTTATACCTCCATATTTTTAGCACTCATATATCCTAAGTGCTAACTATATATTATCACAACTTTTAGCACTGTCAATAGGTAAGTGCTAATTTTTTATAAATTTTTTTCGCACAAAAAAAGTAGGTTAAATCCCTACTTTTTGAATGTTCTCTTTAAAAATAATTAATCTTCTATTGATTTTTTTCTGAAAGATGAGAATCCATTAATAAGCGATGCTAAGCAAGCAATAATCAATAAACTACCATCAACCATACTACCAGCATAAACAGAAATTACCCAACTTGATAATGAAATTTCAAGGCCAGCATTAATTAACGGAATTATACAGAACATTAATACAGCAGTTCCACATTCAAGAATAAAATTCAAAAAGCTTAATCCTTTGAACTTATAAGCTAATAAATTCAAAATAATAGCCGCACAAATAAAACAGAACATGCATAAAACAGGAATCGACATACCATTAAATCCGCTTCCACCAAAAATAGCTTGGAAACCAGTAATATATCTAATATCTGTAGTTGTAATGCATCCTTTTAATTGAACAAATGGTGCAAAAAATACAAATATACATGCGATATCTAGTATTAAACTATATGAATTTGCTTTTGATAAGAATTTTTTCATACATTCACTCTCCTTAAATCGTCTAAAATATTATATATAAATAAGGCAAAAAAATATACAACTTTTTATTAATAGATTTTTAAATGGATACGATGGATTAGAGACGATTGTTTTCAATTAATTTATCAATATTGTTTGCTGTTGCATCATCATAGTTATTTACTATCACATTATTAAAATTTTCTTTAACAATCGCACCTGCTTTTTTATAGCCACAAATAAAAATCTTCTAATTTCGTTGACAAATCGTTACCCAAATCTCCAAAACATAAGAAATCATTTTACTAATCCTAAATAAATCATACGTAATTCAATATTTCCTTTTGGAACACCTCTGTTAGTTATTTCGATATTAATAGAATCACATAAAACAACAT
>CAVEUG010000054.1:0-5866 GCA_963618895.1 Slackia isoflavoniconvertens
TGTAATGCCCTATACAATTCACTTTAGATTTGATGATGCTTTTGTTAAAGAAATTCTAAATTATCTTGATAAGCAATTAGACATTATTGTTTATGATTTATTAAATAATGAGGCATCAATAATTAATGAACCTTTATACTTAAAACTAATTAGTAGGTTTTATACTCTTCAAAGATTGGGAGGGCCTATTAACTCTTTGTTTTATAAAATTGATTATACAAAATGCATTAAATGTCATAAATGTATGGATAATTGCCCTATGCATAATATCAAATTCAAAAATGACAAATACATCTTTGGTAGAAAATGTTTAATGTGCATGAGATGTAGTTTTTATTGTCCTAAAAATGCAATTAAAATTGGTTTATACGATAAATGGCGTGTTAATGGAGAATATGACTTTAAGAATATTCAAAATAATAATGGCTTAAAACTTCCTTATATTACTGATGAGTCAAAAGGTTTTTATAAGTGTTTTATTAAAAGCTTTAAAGAGATTGATGAAAGATATGAGGAGATTAAAAAGAAATGAAATTATATAAAAAATGGATTGATAAAAATGTTAAAAGGCTTGATGGTGATTTAGTAATTGTAACTGGTGCGGATGGATCAATTGGCTATTATATTACTTATTATTTAGTTTATTCTGGCGCTAAAGTAGTTATGGCTGTTAGAAATATCGATAAAGCAAAGAGCTTAAAAGACAAAATACTTGAGCAAATTCCTAGTGCAACAATTTATATTGAGCATTTAGATTTGTTTGATCTAAAATCAATTAAAGAAGTTGCATCAATTTTAGAAAAATATAATCCTAAATACTTAATAAACAATGCGGGAGTTTATCATCTTCCTATTTTAAAGAATGAAGAAGGGGTTGAAAGAACCTTTTGTATTAACTTTTATGGGCAATATTTATTAACTAAAGAGCTTCTTCCTGTGTTAAACAAAAATAAAGGCAAAATTATTAATCAATGTAGCATTTCTTCTACTTGGGTTAATCTTAAAAAGGTAAAGTTTGATGACTTAAATTTTGATCAAGAAAAGAATTTAACTCAAAAATATGCTAAGACAAAAATAGCAATGATTTTAGCAACATTAAAAGCAAAAGAAGCAGGAATTGATATGGTTTTAGTACATCCAGGAGCAAGTGCTACTACATTGTTTTCTTCCTCTAGAGGTGGATTTTCAAAATATTTTGATAGAGTAGTTATGCCTTTAATGAAGTTAATATTTATATCGCCAAGCAAGGCATCATTATCAACATTGTATGCTTTGAATCACGATACAAAATTTGAGGAATGGATTGGCCCAAGAGGTTTATTTCATATTTGGGGATACCCAAAAATTTCTAAATTAAAGAATGGCTTTCTTAGTTGTAATTTAAGAGAAGATTTTTTCAAAAATTTAAAAGATTTTGAAACTAAAATTGATTTGTAAGAATTTAAAATTCGGTATACGTTTTCAATTCTTTTTAAAAAATATCACATTTGAATTAAAGCTGATTAATTACAGTTGAAGAAACTTTCAAGGATGAAAAAGCAATTATAAAAACCCATTATTTTGTAAGTCATTGTTTTAAATAACTTTCTAGTTTTAATTTAAAGTTAAAAAATATAAAATGATTAAAGTATGAATAAATTGATAGTTTTAGCAGAAGAAATTAATCCTAATGGTCCATTAGGTATCTTCTTGTCTTTTTTATATTTATTTATTATAGGGTCTTTTTTAGGCTGGCTTCTTGAAATTTTATTTAGAAGAATTGTTTCTCAAAAAAAGTGGACTAATCCAGGATTTTTAAAAGGACCATGTTTGCCACTATATGGGTTTGGTCTTTGTTTACTTTATTTAATTTGTTATCTTTGTTTTAAATACATTTGCAATGGAGAAGCTATTCCTCCTTATTATAGTGTTATAGGCGATATTAATGCTGAAGGATCATTAAATTTTTGGTATACATCAATTATTGCCATCGTTTTAATTGGTTTAGGAATGACTTTGCTCGAATTTTTAGCAGGTCTAATATTTATAAAAGGGTTCAGAATTAAATTATGGGATTATAGTACATTAAAAGGGAACATTATGGGTATTATTTGTCCATTATTTTCTTTTTTATGGTTAATTGCTGGAGCTGCATATTGGTTTTTTATTCAACCTTATGTTTTAGTTCTTTTAGGTTTCTTTACTAGACACATTTGGGGATTAACATTCTTCTTAGGAATTTATGCAGGTGTATTAGTAATTGATATTGTTAATTCTGTTAAACTTGCAAGTAAGGTTAGCGGCATTGCTAAGAAGCATAAATTTATTGTTGATTTTGTTAAATTACAAAATAATATTGTTGCAGAAAAGGGCAACAGGAAAATTCGCTCAAAAACATGGATTGAGCAACAAACTGAACTTGCCGCTAGTAAGATTAAAAATAAGGTTGGTGAACTTACATATGATATTAAACGTCATATGTATGTTGGAAATGAAATTCCTGTAAATAGCGCTGCTAAAAGCGACGAAACACCACGTACAAAAGCTGTCACAAATGGTGATAGCAAAAAAGATGGGTAAATAAGGCATTTATTTTTTAAATTTATGCCTTTTTTATTGAAAAAATTAGAAATAATAGTAAAGTTATTTCAAGAAAAAATGGAGGATAGGAAATATGTTGCATGTAGTAAATCATCCACTCATCAATATGAAGCTCAATAAGATGAGAGATGAAAACACAAAAAGTAAGGATTTTAGACAATTACTTGATGAAATCTCTAGTTTGATGACTTATGAGGTTTTTAAAGACTTAAAAGTTCATTCAAATGGTAAAATTAAAACCCCTACAGGTTGTGAAATTGATAAGATTAAACTTGATAAGGATTTAGTTATTGTCCCAATTTTAAGAGCTGGCATTGGAATGAGTAATGGTGTTGTTAATATGTTACCAAACGCAAGAATTGGTCATATTGGTTTATATAGAAATGAAGAAACTTTACAACCGGTTGAATATTTCTGCAAATTACCACATGTAGATAATCCTCTTGTATTACTTTGCGATCCAATGGTTGCAACTGGTGGCAGTGCTTGTGATGCTATTTCTCAACTTAAGAAAAAAGGATACAAAGATGTTAGACTCCTTGCTTTAGTTGGAGTTAAAGAAGGTATTGATAAGATTTTAAAAGAACATCCAGATACAGAAATTTATATCGCTGCTGTTGATGAAAAACTCAATGAACATGGATATATTCTTCCAGGGCTTGGCGATGCTGGAGATAGAATTTTCGGAACATTATAAAAATATTAGGCTTCATTAATTTGAAGTCTTTTTTGTACCTTTTTTGTTATTGTTCACGAATGAAATTCTTTTGATTGTATCAAATAAAAGCCATATATGAGCAGTAAATTCTCATATATAGTTTTGTTGAAGGATTTTAATTAATCTTTCAAATTTTTTCGCATGTATTCGATAACTGATTTTCTTGTAACAATACCTATAAAGTTTCCTCGATCATCAATTACAGGAACAAAGTTTTGACGTACGATGATTTCGACTAAGTCCATCATATTTTTGTTGATTTGAATTGGTTCAATATGGTGAAGAGTTGGTACTCCTGAAATTTTATCGACCATAGTTTCTTCCCAATCTAATTTATACTTTTTAAGATATCTTAAAATATCGCCATCACTAATTGTGCCAATATATTTTCCATCTTTATCAAGCACTGGAATCTCACTATAGTGATGGTAATCCATTTTTTCAATAACCTGGCGGATTGTATAAGTATTTAAAACATATTCAACCTGAACTTTTGGTATTAAAAACAATAATATATTTCTTTCCATTTTTATTTGTTATCCTTATCTAATTTATCAACTTCTTTAAAGACTTCGCCAACCTTGTCATTGATTTCAAGTTTGATGTTTGTTCTTAAAGATAAATGGTCTTTATTAATTAAAACAATATTATTTCCATAGAAGTAATTTATAAGACCAGCAGCAGGATAAACATTTAAACTAGTACCAGCAACTATTAATAAATCAGCACTACTTAAAGCAATCATTGCTTTAGTGATTGTCCTATCATCTAATGGTTCTTCATATAAAACTACATCTGGTTTAATAATGTTTTTACAATTTGGACAAGTTGGCACATTATCCATTTTTAATATATCTTCTAATGAAAAAAGTCTCATACAATGTGTGCAATAATTACGATGAATTGATCCATGAAGTTCAATGACATTTTTACTTCCAGCAATTTGATGCAAACCATCAATATTTTGTGTGATTATTGTTACATCTTTCTTCTTTTCTAAATTAGCTAAATAATAGTGAGCAAAATTAGGTTTTGCTTCAGTATTTATCATGAATTCTCTATAAAATTTATAAAAAGTTTCGGTATTTCTAACAAAATATGAATGAGATAACATGACTTCATAAGGTTCGTCATACTTACTTTTTAATTTATAAAGTCCAGTTTCACTACGAAAATCAGGAATTCCTGATTCAGTTGAAACTCCAGCTCCTCCAAAGAAGACAATATGTTTTGCTTCATCTATAAGTTTTTTAAGTTCTAAAATCTTGTTTTCCATAATTTTAACTGGTTTCTTTCTACCACGTAATTATAGCAAAAATCAATTTAAAATGATTAGCATAAACTATTCGCTTTTTTTATATTTTAATGGAATTACAAGTTTTTATTTTTAAAGTAATTTAATAAAGTTTTAGAAATATTTTATAATATTAATTACTGTTGGAGTGGCGGAACTGGTAGACGCCTCGGTCTCAGAAGCCGAGTTCTCACGAAGTGAGGGTTCGATTCCCTTCTCCAACACCAAATTAATATGAATACTAAAGACAAAAATTATAAAAAAATTTACATCAAAGGTTTTATTCTTCTAGGTATAGGGATATTAATTATTTTATTTGGATTTATTTTCCCTTTTATAATTAAGGATAATGACTTTGTTACATGGATCTCAATAGGGCTAATATTTATAGGTATTATTATTCTTGTTCCTTCATTTTATTTATTAAAGAAAGGAAATAATTTAAGACTTGATTGCCTTTTAGATGATAAAACTAATGAAAAAAATCTTAAAAGAAAGTAAAATATTTGTGCTGCTCCCATGGCGGAACTGGTAGACGCGCTAGACTCAAAATCTAGTGGTAGCGATACTGTATCGGTTCGATTCCGATTGGGAGCACCAAAAAAGACTGTAAATAGCAACCAAATTATGGCTGCTATTTTTTTATAAAAGCGGACAAATTGTCCTCTTTTTCTATATATGAAAAGTAAAGTTTAATCTAATAACCTTTATAAACAAAACAAATTGTTAAATTAACTATTTTTTAATTTTTTTAGCGTTTCTTCAACATCGTATTTTTTAATGTTGGGATTGTCTGTAATTTCGTCTGCCTCTAAAAGTGCAAGACAAGTTTCCATATTTGGTTCTTCTAATTTCACATCAAATGGAAAACCACCGACTGCAACAGATTTTTGCAAAAAAACATTAATAGCAGTTTCAAGATTCATTCCTAACTCGTTATATATTTTTTCAACTTGTTTTTTTAAATCTTTATCTAATCTAATACTGAAATTTGTTGTTTTCATAATGAAACATCCCTTACTTATTTATTATATATGTAATGCAATACTTTATTAAGGCTGGTAGTATAAATATTTTTTAAATTACCAAAATGTGAAATATAAGTTTTATTAGTCTTTATTAAATTTATAGATTAAACTTTATAGCATGATTAATAATTGGAGCAATTATGATGATTAGAGAATTAAGAAACGAAGATATTAATAAATGTTTAGAAATTTATAATTTTTATATTGAAAATACATGCTATACACTTGAAGAAGAAAAGCTTACTT
>CAVEUG010000055.1:0-2658 GCA_963618895.1 Slackia isoflavoniconvertens
GCATACAATCGATGAATTAAAAGATTTAAAAGGTAAAAAAGTTCTCGTTAGAGTAGATTTTAATGTCCCATTAAAAGGTAGTGAAATTAGAGATGACAATCGTGTTGTTCAAGCTTTACCTACAATCAAAAAACTTTTAAGTGAAGGCGCAAGTTTAGTCTTAATGTCACATTTAGGAAAAATTAAATGGGGCAAAGTAGATGATGAAGAAATCGCTAAAGAAAAAGAAAAGAACAACATGAAATTTGTTCTACCTTGCTTGAAAAGTTATTTACCTGGGGTTAATGTTTATTTTTCAGAAGCTACTAGTGGTGAAGGTTTAAAAGAAGCTGTTTCTAAATTACAACCTGGTGAAGTTTTGCTTGTTCAAAATACAAGATATGAAAAAGGCGAAAGCAAGAATAATCCGGAATTAGCTAAAGATTGGGCGAGTAATGTTGATGCATTTGTCATGGATGCATTTGGTAGTGCTCATAGAGCTCACGCTTCAACATATGGTGTTCCTGAAATCTTAAAAGGAGAAGGAAAGCCAGTTGCTTTAGGTTACTTAATGGAAAAAGAAGTTAAGAATTTAAGCGTTTGTGTTAAAGCTGATAATCATCCATACATCGCTATTTTAGGTGGGTTTAAAGTTAGTGATAAGATTAAAGTTATTGATTCGTTACTTAAAAAATGCGATAAGATTTTAATTGGTGGTGCTATGAGCTATACTTTCTTAAAGGCTTTAGGAAAGAATATTGGCAAATCACCATGTGAAGATGATCAATTAGAATATGCAAAGAAATGCTATGAATCTGGAAAGATTGTTCTTCCAGTTGATACTAAAGAAGCTGAAGATTTTGATAATCCAACCGATATTAAAGTTGTTGAAGGAAATATCGATGATGGATATGAAGGATTAGATATTGGCCCAAAAACTATCGCTTTATATGCTGAAGAAATTAAGAAAGCAAAAACAATTTTCTGGAATGGTCCAATGGGAGTTTTTGAAAATCCATTATTTACTGAAGGAACAATTGGTGTTTGTAAAGCTATAACTGAAAATCACGATGCATTCTCAGTAATTGGTGGTGGAGATAGTGCTGCTGCAGCAAAACAATTTGGTTATGCTGATAAATTCTCACATGTTTCAACTGGTGGCGGTGCTTCCCTTGAAATGATTGAAAATGATGGTCACTTACCAGGAATTGATATTATTGGATAATTATTTATGAGAAGAAAATTATTATTAGGCAACTGGAAGATGAATAAAACTCTTCCAGAAGCTATTGAATTTGCTAATGGAACAAAAGAAATTAGTGATTTAGCAAAAAAGAATAAAGTTGATATGGGTGTTGCTTGTCCATATATTGACTTACAAGCTGTTAAAAAAATTGTTAAGAAAAGACTTATCGTAGCAAGCCAAAACGTTAGTAAAGATGATCATGGTGCTTTTACCGGAGAAATCTCAATTCCAATGCTTAAATCAATTAATATTGATTGGGCAATTATTGGGCATTCTGAAAGAAGAGAATATGATGCTGAAACTAGCGAAAAATGTAATAAAAAGATTTTAGCTTTATTAGCTAATAATATGGTTCCAGTTTATTGCTGTGGAGAATCACTTGAAACTTTTGAAGCAAATAAAACTAAAGAATTTATTAAAGAACAAATCTTAGTTGGTTTAAAAGATGTTAAACCAGAAGATATGACCAAAGTTGTCATTGCATATGAACCAATTTGGTCAATTGGAACTGGCAAAAATGCTAGCAAAGAAATTGCAGAAGATATTTGCGGATATATTCGTAAATTAGTTAGACAACTTTACGGCGCTAAAGTTGCTAATCGTGTTAGAATCCTTTATGGTGGTAGTGTTAAACCAAATAATATAAAAGAATATTTAAGCGAAAAAGATATAGATGGAGCCTTAGTTGGTGGTGCATCACTTGAACTTGAATCATTCAAAGGATTATTAACAAGCATTCTTTAATGTATTAAGCAACGTGATTAATCGCGTTGCTTTTTTAATACTGATTTGAATCGATAACTAGATATTTATATATGGGGTGAAATAAAGCACATAAAAACATAATTTTCATATATGAAAAAATGTATTCAAGAACGATTTTTAATAGTTTCCTTCGTATTTTTTTGATTTTTTACAAACTTTTATTTATTCCATAAAAAAATTTATAATATTAATCAATTTCCTTAATAAAAAATTAATATGTATGTTATAATTTAATTACAAATTTAAATATACATAGAGAGGATTAAAAATTATGACTGATAGTAACAAATTTAGAACTCTTGCGAAAAATGAAGTAGCAAAAATTGAAAAAGAAACTTATGGTAGAAATGTTAACCATGAAGAAATTGAAATTGTTTTCCAATCATATGTTTTGGGAAATATGAAAGCAACATTGGTAGTCGCTAGAAATACTCAAGGTAGATATTACGAAGTTTCTTATAGCTCGATCGCAAGGAAAATGTATATTGATGTTTACGCAAAACAAGGCGCAGTTGTTGTTGAAGTTGAATAATAAATTAAATATTATTGTAAATTCTTATAAATATTTAATAAATCAATCAAAAAGTGAAAAAAGTGCTTGAAAATAACAAGAAACTCTTTATCATTTTTTGATAGGGAGACAAATAGCAAATTATTCCCCCTAAATT
>CAVEUG010000056.1:0-16625 GCA_963618895.1 Slackia isoflavoniconvertens
CCTTTAACATATTTAATGTTTTCTTTAAATTCTAGATAATTTTCATTTTTTAAATATTTATTTAAATATTCTTCTTTATTTAAAGTTCTTATTTCTTCATCTTTATCCTTATATTTTTTTATTTTTTTCATATAACAATCTTTTTTCGCTTTCGCTTAATCGTTTTGAAAATTCATTTATATCAACTTTAATTTTTCCTTCTTTAATTTCATTAATAATTAATATTCTTTCTAATGGCGAAAATTGATAAAAAACATTTATAAGATCAACTTTTATTTCGTTATTTATTATTTTATCAAGAATAAATTTTCGATTATGTCCCTTAAAAATATTTGTTTCATCTATTTTTAAAGAGTCATCACTTAAACATAATAAATCATCTATTGATGTATTAAATAATTTAGAAAGTTCAATTATTAAATCAATACTTGGTAAAGAATTTCCTAATTCCCATTTTGATATAACTTGCCTAGTAACCATGAGTTTTTCGGCTAATTCATCTTGGGTCATAGATTGTTCTTTTCTTAAAGTATAAATTTTATTTCCAACTTTAATTGAATCAATCATAATTCCTCCTTCCATCAATAGTTTAGGTCGATAGCAATATTTTATCACGCAACTAAATGTTGCGTTTAAGAATGGAAAGATTTTTTAACATTCAAGAATGATTTACGCTTGAATATGTCTTTATTTCTTTTTAATTTGAGATAAAAATAAACTTAATAACATCAAGCAAGGGAAGATTATTGCGAATAATATTCCGATTTTAAGGTTATCATTAAATAAACCTGACATAAATCCAGCAAGAGTTGGACCAGTAGAACAACCAACATCGCCTGCTAAAGCAAGCATAGCAAATAAAACAGTGCCTCCATTTTTAATTGCGGCAGATGCTTTACTAAACGTTCCAGGCCAAAGAATACCAACAGAGAATCCACAAATTGCGCAACCTATTAAACTAATTGCTGGAATAGGTACAAGAGAAATTAATAAATATGATCCAATACATAAAACTAAACTTATTTTCATGAATCTATCAAGATTCATTTTTTCGCCGAATTTCCCATATATTAATCTTGAAGTTCCCATTAAAAACGCAAATGACATTGGACCAGCTAAATCACCAATAGTTTTTGAAACACCCAATCCTTGTTCGGCAAATGTTGAAGCCCATTGACTAACAGCTTGTTCGCTTGCTCCAGAACAAAGCATCATAACCATTAATAGCCAAAAAATTGGCATTTTAAATAAATCAATAATATTACAACCTTTTTCACCATCTTCAGTTAAAGGATAAATTGGAACTATTGCAAATAAAACCATATTTAATAATGGAATTATTGCCCATATTAAAGTTAATATTTTCCAATTCGCAGTTGAAAAAATAGCGAAAAATATAGTAGAAATTAAAACAACGCCTACATGTCCCCAACAATAGAAAGAGTGGAGTAAACTCATAGCTTTTTCTTTATTATCTGATGGACACGCTTCCATGATTGGACTTACTAAAACTTCGATAAGTCCGCCACCAATTGCATAAACAATTACACTTATTAAAATCCCTATGAAGTGGTTAGGAATTAAATCAGGCAAAAATATTAATAATATAAGACCTAAAGCTGAAAATATATGAGCTAATATAATTGATGTTTTATAGCCAATTTTATCGATAAACCAAGCTGAAAAAGCATCTATAAATAATTGAATTACAAAATTAATCGTTATTAATAATGTAATGCTTGCCAAAGGAATATTATATGTTGTTTGAAACGTTACAAATAGTAAGGGAACAAAATTATTTACAATTGCTTGAACTATATATCCAATAAAGCAAGCAGTCATGGTTGTTTTAGCATTAATTTTCATAAGTAAGTATTATATATTTTTATTTTCTAAAGGCAAGAATTTAAGTTGCAATCGTTATTTTTTAATAATGTTAGTTGTGACTAACTATTATTTTATAATTGTGATATAATCCTTTTGTTATGAATAAAAAAGTTAAACACAATACAAATTTATTTAAAAAAGTTTTAAAGAAAAAAGGCTTTAAAGATTATAAAGAAAAATCTTTAAAATATGCTAAAAAGTTAAGAGAGATGTATAAGTCTGATAAATTTAAGGAACACAACATTTATCAAACAATGGATATGTATAAAATATATGCAATTATCTTAATGTGTTTAATTTTAAAAGAAGATGGATTAAGTAAAGAAGAAACACTTGAAATTGTAAATTCAGCATTCGATAGTTTAAGAAAAATTTTATATAGGATCGAAAAAGTAATTGATGCATTACCATTTGCTTGGAAAATTGTAAGAAAATGGAATATTGGGGAATATAAAGATAGATTAAAAGATGGTAGTATTACATTTGACAATTTTGTAGTCACAAATGAAAAAATATCGTACAGAATTAATAAATGTATGTATTGCGAAATATTTTCATATTATGGAATAAAAGAATATTGCAAGATATTTTGCAATACTGATATTAGTGTCTATTCAAATTTAACGAAACACGTTAAATTTATTCGCCATTCAGATTTATCTGATGGCGATTGTTGCAATGATGAAATTTATAAGGAGGAATCGAAAAAATGATTTTTGAAACATTAGGAAATAAAAATAAACCAGCAATATTGTTTTTCCATGCAATGGGAGTTGTTGGTAAAAGTAGTGAAAGAGTTGCTAAAAACTTAGAAGATAAATATTTTTGTATTATGCCAACTTCAACTGTTTACTGTAAAGATCAAAAATATATTTCTAAAGAAGATGAGGTTAAACAAGTAGAGATTTTTTTAAAAGAAAATAACATAAAAAAATTAGAACTAGTCGTTGCTTCCTCGATAGGTGCTGATTTAGCTCTCGCTTTTATTTCTTCAACAAAAATTTCTATTAATCATATCTTTTTTGATGGTGGACAATTTGCACAAATTAATAAACCATTAAGAAGAATTATGTCCCCTCTTTTTTATTGGATCATAAGAAGCTTGTATAAGAAAAATGGCGAAAATCTTAAAAAGATTATGTGGTGTGATGATAAAGAAATTAGACCATACTTTATTGAAGCTGGGAAAAATTTAACTTATAAAAATATGAAAAAACAATTATCTGATAGTTTAGAAAATAAACCATTTCCACCTATTAAAGAAGAGCTTCAAAAACATACTTTTTTTGAATTTGGTAGTTTAGAGGATCACTTTAAATATCGTGATAATGTTATAAAAGCATATCCATATGTAAATTATCCAATTTTTGAAGGATATAATCATATGGAATATCAAATTAGAGACCCAAAAGGATTTGCTAATATGCTTGAATCAATAATAGAAAAAAACAAGATGCCTAATCTTCCATTTATGAAATAGTATAGATTGAATCTTGTTAATTTATTTATGAGTATTTATTTTGAATATACTTTGTATAGAGTTTTTTCTATTTCAGGTGTCCACCATTCAAGATAACCAGCTTTAGTTGGATGGATTTTGTCTTCCATATATAGTTTTCTTTGTTCTGATGTTATGTTATTGAAATTTTCATTTGAATATAAATCAGCAACATAGACGTCTTTATTTATAGAAATGTTATTTAAGGCTACAACCATTTTTGAATAATTGTCATTTTGATAGTAGGCGTTTGTATAAAATATTACAGGACAATTCCATGTTTCTTTAGCATAGTCAATTATGAAATTTATTGCTCCACAAATGGTATTTGTTTGAGTATCACCTATATTTCCGAGGGTTTTATTTTTAGTTGCATCATTTGTAGAAAGTTGACAAACAAATAAATCAAATTTTTGGTTTTTATCAATTTCTTTTAATCTTTTAATATAGGAATTTCCTTCATCAACAAGTGTTGTGCCACTTACAGCTTCTTTAAAATAAGTGGTGTTGTTTCTTTTTGCAATATATTCAACAAAGGAAGTTTCTAGTGATGACGCACCAAATGTTACGGAAGATCCAAGGTATAAAATATTTTTACCTTTTAATGGACTATTTTCTAATTCTTCAACATTTTCAACATCGTATTTTTCAGCATTTCCTTCAAGCTTGCTTAATCTAATATTTCTTAAAAATCCAAATGGTTTAATTCCCCAGATATAGCCTGATATAATAAGAGAAATTAGCGACAAAATAAGAACCCCTCCAATTATTGATGATGTAATTATAATTTTCTTCTTCATAATTTTGTTTCTCCTTAATATTTATGTGAAATCTCGACTTTTTAATGATAATTTAAAATTTTTATATCAATTAGAAAAAGATGTTCTTTGATAACAATATTATGTTTTTCATTATATTTAATCTGTAATTGATGAATATTTTATTTTTGTTTCGAAAATTTATTATTTGTTATTAATTAAATTGCAGAATTTAAACTTTATAAATAATATGTTTAAAACCGATTTATTAATGATCATATTCAAATCAAACATTAAAATGATATTAAAATCAAAATTTGTTTAAAATTTTACTTTACTAAAATTCGTTTTTCGTAGAAAATATCACTCAATGAGAAAGAGAAGAAATTTAAACCCTATTAAAACTAAAAATCATCTTATAGGGATTTTATTCCTTTTTAACTCTTATTATTGTTATTTTAAAGCTTAGTGTTTCGTCACTAAGCTTTTTTTATGGGAGGAAATTTATGGAAAAAAGAAACAATAATTTAGTTCTAGATGTTGAAGAAAAGCCTAAAAAATTTGGAGATTGGTTTTTGTTCAGTATTCAACACATTCTTGCAATGTTAGTTGCATGTATTACGGTTCCATTATTAACTGGTTTACCAATTGCAGCTACATTAATTAGTGCAGGTATTGGTACAGCGTTTTATATCGTAGTTACAAAATTTAAATCTCCTGTATTTTTATCATCAAGTTTCGCTTACTTATCGCCAATGAGTTCGGCGTTAGCCATTGGTTTAATTAATAAAAGTGGCGCTGTTGATGGAAATATGAATTATTTAGCCTTAATTTTAGGCATGGCTTTTGTTGGTTTAGTTTATTCGTTAATTGCCTTAATTATTAAATTTGTTGGTACAAAATGGTTAGATAAATTATTACCACCAATTATTGTTGGACCAGTTATTATGGTAATCGGTTTATCATTATCAACAAGTGCAGTTTCATTTATAACTACAACTAATGCAAATACATATAACTGGATTGCAATTTTATCCGGACTTGTTGCCTTAGTTACTACAGCTTTATGCTCACACTATGGAAAAGGAACAATTAAGTTAATTCCTTTCGTTATTGGTATTTTGTCTGGTTATCTCTTTGCTTTAATTATGACTTTAGTTGGTTATTATTGGCTTAAAAATGATTACTTTAATATTGTTGATTTTACGCCATTCATCAATATTTTTAGCAAAGAAAATATTTCATTAGCTTCATTTATTAATTACAAAATATTTGTTCCAAATAGCAGTGAATCATTTATCTTCTTAAGATTTGATGAAATTTCAAGATTTGATTGGGCTACAATTGGTCAAGTAATGTTATTATTTATCCCTGTTTCACTTGTTACTGTTTGTGAACATATTGGTGATCATAAAAATTTAGGAAATATCATTAATAGAGATTTATTAAATGGTGAACCTGGAATGCAAAGAACTTTATTAGGCGATGGTATTGCAACTGCAATTAGTGGTGCATTATGTGGTGCAGCAAACACAACATACGGTGAAAACGTTGCGGTCGTTGGTATGACAAAAATTGCCTCAACAAAAGTTGTTTTATCAGCTGCAATCTTAACAATTGTTATTGGATTTATTACTCCATTTAGTGCATTACTTGAAACAATTCCACATTGTGTCACTGGTGGTGTTGCATTAGTCTTATACGGTTTTATTGCCTCTAGTGGTGTTAAAATGCTTATTAGTGAAAAGATTGATTTCAATGACACAAAAAATATATTCATCTCAAGTGTAATTTTAGTTAGCGGTATTGGAGGACTCATTTTCAAATTTGGAAATCCAGATAATCCTTCAATTCAAATTACATCAATTGCTGTTGCTATGATTTTAGGAATTTTCTTTAATGTCATCTTGAAAGACAAGAAAGATAAACAACCAAAAGAAATCACAGACGAAAAATAGTTGATTAATTCTTAAAAAAATCATTTATGAATTTTTATTTCAAATATCGTTTACAAAAATTAAAAAGCCTTTATAATTCTAACTAATGACAGTGAAAAGAAAGAGTAATCTTTAATAGGTACTAGCGAGTCTTGTATGGTGGAAGAAGACAACTGAAAAGAAGATGAACATGGTCTTGGAGTTGGTTAATTGAATTTAGTAGATTAATCCGGGAATTCCCGTTATAGAAGATGAGTTTGATGGAACTCTTAGAGGCTTAATTAGTGATAATTAGGCGAAAAAAGGTGGTAACACGAAATTTAATTTGAATTCTCGTCCTTTTATTTAATAAAAGGACTTTTTTAGTCCTTAAGGAGTATTCAATGCTAGAAATTAAAAATTTAAATAAAAGTTTCGATGGTCACCTAGTTTTAAATGATATTAACTTAAAGATAAACGATGGCGATATTTATGGAATTTTAGGCTTTTCTGGAGCTGGTAAATCAACTTTAGTAAGATGCTTAAATGGACTTGAAACTTTAGATTCAGGTGAAGTTATCTTTAATGATCATGTCTTATGCGATAAAGATAAAAAAGTATCTAAAGAAGATTTAAAGGATATATCGATGATTTTTCAATCTTTTAATCTTTTAAATCAAAAGAATGTTATAAGTAATATTGAACTTGCTTTAAAACTTCAAAATACAAAAATTTCTTACGATAAAAACGAATATAAAAATAAGAAAAGGGAGTTAAAAGCAAATAAAAACAACATTGAAAATTATAAAGAATATAAGAAGCTAGAACTTGCAAAAATTAAGCATAGAGAAGCATTTAAATGTTTAGAAGATGTTGGTTTAACTTCAAAATGGAATTCTTATCCTTCAATGTTGTCAGGTGGAGAAAAGCAAAGAGTTGCGATTGCTCGTTCATTAATCACTAATCCTAAAATATTACTTTGTGATGAAGCAACTAGTGCACTCGATGTTGAAACGACTGGACAAATATTGTCCTTGTTAAAAAATCTTCATGATACTTATAACTTAACAATTATTGTAATTGCACATCAACTTCAAGTAATTGAAAAAATATGCAATAAAGTTGCATTAATTGATAATTCTAAAATTGTAGAAGACGGGGATCTAAAAGATATATTCCTTAATCCAAAAAGCGATATTGCAAAAAAGCTCATCTATTCATCACAAATTAATACATCTTTAGATGATAATCATGCAATTAGATTGCTCTTTGATGGAAACACTGATGAACCAATTGTCTTTGATATTATTGAAAAATGTAGTATTAAAGTAAGTATTATTCATGCCGATACTAAAGTCATTGAAAACAAAATGTATGGACAATTAGTATTTAAACTTCCTAAATATGATGAGGATATTAAGAAATTAAAAGAATATTTAAATTTTAAACATATTAAATATGAGGAGATAAATAGTTAATTATGAACATAGAAAACTTATTTATTAGTTTAGGTGAAACTATTTTAATGACAGTTATATCTACTTTCCTTGCATATTTAATTGGTTTACCTTTAGGTATTATCCTTTATATAACAGGTAAAAAAGGATTAGTTAAAAATAAAGCTATTAACCAAACTTTAGGAATAATTATAAATTTATTAAGATCAATCCCTTGCTTGCTTTTAATTATTATCTTGCTTCCATTAACTAGAGCGATACTTGGGAAAGGAACTGGTGAATGGTATGTAATTATAATTCCATTATTCTTTGCAAGTTTTCCATTTGTTTCAAGAATGGTTGAGCAATCACTACTTGAAATTGATGAAGGCGTAGTTGAAGCAAGTAGAGCAATGGGAGGATCAACTTTTAAAATCATTATTTATTCGATTTTACCTGAATGTAAGGTTAGTTTAATAACAGGAGTTGCTTTATCGATGGTATCAATTCTTGGTTATACAAGCTTTGCATATAATATTGGAGCGGGTGGATTAATTAGCGAAGCTTATTCGCTTTATAGACAAGACCCATCATCACCATGGGCAATAGGAATTTGGATAATAATTTTAGTTATCGTTATATTGGTTCAATTTATTCAAGAAGGAACATTATTAATTAGTAGAAAGATAGATAAAAGGAGAATTATAAAATGAAAAAAATAAGATTATTAACATTAGCATTATTAGGAATTAGTTTGCTTTCTGGCTGTGGAGGTAATAGCGATAAAACTATAACAATAGCAGCAAGCGAAGTACCACATGCTAAAATTTTAAATGAAGTTGTTAAAGATATTTTAAGTGAAAAAGGTTATGGATTAAATGTAAAAGTTCTCGACTGGACCTTACAAAATGATGCATTAGCCAACAAAGAAGTTGATGCAAATTATTTCCAACATATCCCTTATTTGAATACTTATAAAGGAACTGTATCCTTAATTCCTGCTTGTAAGGTTCATTATGAAAAATTATGTGTTTATACTAAAGATACAAATGTTAAAGAAGTATTTAATGGGGCAAAAATTGAAATTGTTGATGATATTTCAAATGTTGAGAGAGCTTTAAATTTATTGAGTTCTAATGGAATTTTAAGCATTAATAAATCTTGTTATGATAGCAATGGAAATTTTGTGAATTTCGAAAGCGCTCATCCAAATGATTACGTAACATTTAATAAAGGATATGAAAATTGTTCCTTAACTTGCATTGCAGAAGAGTTATTAAGTGTATCTTTAGATGACTATGATTTTGGTGTTATACCTGGAAATACTGCAATGACTGGATTAAAAGATTATTCAAAGAAAATTGTATTAAGTGAAAACGATCCAGCTTTAGAAGATGAAAAAGCAAATGTTATTGCAATTAGAGAAGAGGATAAAAATACTGATAAAACAAAAGTTCTTGTTGAATCATTTAAAGATGCAAGAGTTAAAGATTATATTGAATCAACTTTTTCAAGCAGTGTCTCATATCATTTCGTTGACTTATTAAATTAGTATTATTCGAAGATGACAAAATATTGATTACATCATGTATTTCTCATTATTGAATATATAAAATTCATAAATGAAATGTCGTTTTTAATGACTTTTAAAGTTTAAAAATAACACTTTATTATTTAAGTTGTATTCAACCAACAAAACATGACAAAATGTTTGAATTGGTCAAAAAATACTGATATGAATTAAAAAATACTGATATATATTTAAAAAATGTGCAATGTTGCGCATTTTTTTTATTTTGTGCAATAAAATCTTATGTTATAATTTTTGTGTTTTAGGAATTAATTAAGTTTCTTAAAAAAATAAAAAAATACTGAAAGCGAGTTTAAAATGGACAATAACTACAAGGAAACGGTACTTTTATTGAAGTATATGGTTAAGCATAATCAAAGTCATACTTCTGAATTAAAAGATCTTTTTTCGCGTGTTGAAGACATTGATGATTCTTTAACTAATTTATTTAATGATGCAGTTAAAGATTATGAAAATGGGACTGAAAAATTAGAATCGATTTTAAAAAAGCTTGAAGAGAAGAAGGCTAAATAATATGTGCTTATCTACGGTTTATGTCGAAAAGAAAGACAATAAGAATAAACTAATGGAAAATGTTTGTTCGATTGAATTATTGACTGATGGATTGAAATTCACTGATTTAATGGAAAGAACAAGACTTTATAAAGGTAAACTCATAAAAGCAAATTTAGTCGATGGATACGTTATAGTGAGCAAGGAGGAATAAATTTGGAGAAAAAACCAGTAATACTTGCTTTTTGTGGAAAAGGTGGTGTTGGTAAAACAAGTTTATCTGCGATTTGTATAAGGCTATTAAATGAAGCGTATCCAGATAAAAAAATTTTAGCAATAGATGCTGATCCAGCAATTGGGCTCTCAACTGCTCTTGGCGTTAAAGCTTCTAGTACAGTTGATGATATAAGAAAATTATTTATAGAAAATGTTGAAAGCGGCGATACAAGTGCAGCCTTGGAGTTATTGGCAGAAGCTAAATATCAAATCTATGATGCTCTTGTAGAATTAAATAATGTAAGTTTTCTTGCAATAGGAAGACCTGAAGGTGCGGGATGTTATTGTAAGGTAAATGCATATTTAAAAGGAGTGATTTCACTTCTTGCAAGTAATTACGATTATGTCGTAATTGATGGCGAAGCAGGAATTGAACAAGTCAATCGTCGTGTAATGGAAAAAGTAACACATTTAATTTTAGTTAGCGATGCTTCAAAAAAAGGAATTGATGTTACTAGAACCATTAAAAAAGTTGCTTCTGACTTAGTGGTTAGTGATTATGTTGGATTAATTTTAAATAGAATCACTAATGAAGAGATTGTGAAAAATCTCGATTTAGACGGACTTAATTTACTTAGTGTAATTCTAAATGATAACAATATGGTATTAAGTGATGTTAAAGGTGATTCAGTTTATATGCTCGATGAACATTCAAAAGTAATTGAAGGCATGAAACAAGCACTTAAAAAATTAGATTTAATAAAGTGAGGTAGACAATGAAAGATTTAAAACATTTATATTATTTTGAAAAGTTGTTAGAAGATGCAAATAACGAACTTGTTAGAGAAGCAAAAAATGAAGGGTTAAAATGTGTTGGCACAGTTTGCTATCAAATTCCTGAAGTTTTATTAAATCTTGATGGACTTTTTGCAGTTAGATTAAGAGCTCCAAGAACAGGTTCAATGGAAATGGGAACATATTACATGACCTCATTTTTGTGCGAATACACTCGTGCTTTACTCGAACGTGCACTTGAAGGTGGTTATCAATTTTTAGATTGCTTACTTGCTCCAGATGGTTGCACTATGATTAATCGTTGTGTGGAAAATATGGAACTTTTAAAAACAATGCCTGCAGAAGGATTTTTCTTTGAATATTTGGAAGTTCCAATGAAAGCGGATGAAAATGGTTTAAATTTATATGTTAGTGAATGTCGTAAAAAGATTTTAAATTCTTTACATGAACATTTTGGGGTAGATGTTAGCGATGAAGCTTTAAGAAAGAGTGTTGAAAGACATAATAAACTTTGCAAAATTATTAGCGAACTTGGTGAATTTAGAAAGATGGAAAACCCACCAATAACTGGTTATGAATTCCATATTCTTACGATGGCAACTTATGTTTGTCCACATCACTTAATTTTAGATAAACTTGAAGAAACTTTAGAAGAAGTTAAACATCGTGTCGTTGATGAAAAACCAAAATATCGTGCTCGTGTAGTTGTTGTTGGTTCTGAAATTGACGATGTTGATATGATTAAATTAATAGAAGAAAGTGGAGCGCTTGTAGTTGCAGATCGTTTCTGTTTCGGTTCGCTTCCAGGTAGAGAAGTAATTGAATTAAATGATACTGAAGATGTACTAACTCAAATTTGTAGACATTATATGATGGCATGTATGTGTCCACGTCATATGAATATGGAGAAATTCCATCGTAGAAAAGAATACGTAAATGAACTTGTTCAAAATTATCATGCTGATGGTGTTATTTATGAGCAAATGAAGTTCTGTGATCCATGGGCTTATGAAAGAGTTACTGGTTCATTCAATATGCGTGATGAATATAAACTTCCAGTTTTGACAATCGATAGACCTTATGCAATTGGAAATTCTGGTCAAATCAGAACTAGAGTTCAAGCATTTGTTGAAAGTATTGAAATCAAAAAAATTCAAGGAGGTAAAAAGTAATGGGAAGAAAAGTTGGCAGCGAAGCTCTTGGCAAACTATATAGTGGCGGAAGAGTAAGAAAAAGACGTGAATGGCGTGGTTTTAAAGACACATTCTATGATTTCTTTTGTTGGTTGAAAATCATGGGAATGCTTGGTAAATTCATTGTTAAACCAGCTAACCTCAAAGGATTTTTTAGGTATCGTTGGATGCTAAATTATCTTGCTGTTCCAATGATGATTGATAAACATACAGTTGGACTTCGTGGAGAACATTTAAGAATTGCGCATACCGAGTATGATTTAGTTGCGAAGGATGTCGCAGATTTATTGAATACTGCATTCCATGCTGATAGAAATTGTGGCAACAATCAAAAGTTGTCCAAAAAAATTGTTGTTTTAGATGAAAATGAAATGTTTTGTATTATGTGTGGTTTCCCAAATTTGAAGGCTGTAAGTTGGGAAACTGCTGCAGTTTATGTTTCGGTTTTATTAAATGGTGCATCGGTTACTCACTATCTTGATGTTGTTCAAGAAATGGGCATGCCAGGCGATGTTTGTCCAATGCCTGCTGCTGAAGCTGGTGTTGCAATAGATGAAGATATGCCAATTTTTGGTGCATGTGCAATTCAATGTAATACAACTTGTGATGGTTCGCTTATGGGTAATGGAATCATGGCTAGAAAGTATGAAGAATATGGAATTCCAGCTTTCCAAATTGCTGCTCCATTAAGACATACTGAAAAAGGTGTACAAGAGTATGCAGCTCAAGAAATTAGAAATGCAATTAAGTTCATTGAAGAACATACTGGTGAAAAATGGGATTGGGGACATTACTTCAAATGTGCAAGAAGATTTAATGAAGAAACTAGAAATAGAGTCGGATGGATGGAACTTTCTAGAACTATGTATCCTCAAGTTATTGGCGCAAATTTAGCTTTATATTCAGAAACTACATACATGGCTGTTGCTGGTCGTGCTGATGTATTTGTTGAAGCCGATAGAAAAATTACAAAATTAGCACAAAAAGCTTTTGCAAGAAAAGCAATGGTTGTTAAAGAATATCGTCATAGAGCAATTATTTGGGGTGTTCAAGCTCAATTCTATACTGACTTCTTACCATGGCTTCAAAATTGTTGGGGTATCTTACCTTTAGTTGATATGCTTTCGCTTGTTTACTTTAACGAAATAAGTGAAAACGATAAAGATCAAGCAATTTATGATATTGCAAAACTTTATGAAGAAATGATTATGAGAAATCGTACTCATGGTGGTTATGAAGTTTTACTTGATGATTTATGGAGATATTGTGAATATTACAATTGTGATATGGTAATCCTTTGGGAACATATTTCATGTAAAGCATTAGATGGTATGCATGGTTTATTTGAACAAAGAGCGCGTGAACACGGAATTAAACTTATCTGGGTTAACCATGATTTAATGGATCCAAGAGTTATTTCAAAACAAAGTATTCGTGATGATGTTAACAGATATATGCGTTCAATTATGCGTGAAGAACCAGTTGATCCAAGTTTAGAAATTATTGATGATATACATTCATGGTAGAAGGAGATTTAAAAATGAAATATTTTGGTGGTTGTGATTCAGGTAGTACATATACAAAATGTGTAATTATCGATGAAACAGGTAAAATGGTTGCAAATGTAACCTTAAGAAGTCGTATCAATTCAGTTTTAAGTGCACAAGATGCATTAGATCAAGCAATTGCTCAAGTAAGTGATTTAAAATCTCCAAAGGATTTAACTTATCTTGTAGGTACTGGATATGGAAGAAATAAAGTTCCATTTGCTGATGAAAATATCTCGGAAATTAGTTGCCATGCAATGGGAGTTCATGTTGCTGATCCTAGTGTTAAAGCAATTATAGATATCGGCGGACAAGACGTTAAAGGTATTGCAATTGATACTGATGGTACTGTTTTAAACTTTGCCATGAATGATAAATGTGCGGCTGGTACAGGAAGATTTTTTGAAGCTATGGCTAGAGCATTTGAAATGGATTTAGATGAATTCTCTCATCTTTCATTAAAAGCAAAGAATATTATTCCAATTACTGCTCAATGCACAGTTTTCGCTGAAAGTGAAGTTATTAGTTTAGTTGGCGAAGGAAAACCAATGGATGAGATTGCAGCTGGTATTGAATTTTCGGTTGCTAAACGTTGCTTTGTTATGGCTAAAAAAGCAGGTGCAGTCGATAATATTACCTTAACTGGTGGATGTGCTAAAAATGAAGGGTTAAAAGATGCAATTGAAAAAGTATTACATCTTAAAGTTGTAAATTTACCAATTGATCCTCAATTAATGGGAGCTTTAGGCGCGGCTGAATTCGCAAGACAAAAAGGGCTTAAATAAGGAGGCAAGATAATGATTATTGGAACAACTTTAATTATTCTTACGTGGACTGTTTTTGCTTCATTAGGTCTTCAATTATGGGCTTGTATTCTATTAACTATTTTAGGCGCAATATTTATCTTATTTGGATTATTGTTCGTTGTTTATTTCTTTAATTTGGATATGAAATTAATGGCTCGTTTGGAAAAACCATTATCAAAAATATACGATAAAAGGAAAAGAAATCGTAGAATTTAAATATGTTCATTTACGATGAAATTATTAAGAAATTAATTGGTTTGCTCGAAAATTACGAGCAAACCAATTTAAATATCTTAGATAAAGACTTTAAAGAAGATAAAAATCAAATCATTTTTAAAAATGATAAAGCATTTGAACTTGGTGGTGGTTCAAATTTTGGTTTTACGTTGAACTTAATATCAACAGAAAAATTCGATGATGAAATTATTTTGATTGGCAATAATAGTGATAAAATCAAAGGTGATACAAATTACGCACGAGTGAATTTATTTGCTTGTGATGAAGAAAAACTCAAAGATGGGAATTTATATAAGAATATTAGGCAAATAGATTATATGAAGTACCAATTTGCACTAGATGGTGTGATGCTTAGAGAATCGGCCATAAATTCAAAAGAAAGTTTATTGTTTGATAAGAAAAAAATAAGCTTAAACGAAGTTGGAAGTTATCTTCTTAAACTTTATAAGCGAAATCCATTTGTTAATAATGTAAAAATTATTTTTATTAATTTAGATAACTTTGACTTTAAAAAATTAAAAAGTTTGAAAGAAGATGAAGAAGGAATTACAAAAGCACTTGATCATTTAGTTAACAAAGTTAATATGGATTGTAGTGCGTGTGGACTTAAACCAATTTGTGATGATGTTTCTAAAATGGTTGATAATGATTTTAAGAAAAAATAAATTTCGATTTTCTTTGTAAAATCGTTTTTTATTTAGACAAATTACAGTTGGTTAATTATTAGTAAATTTTTAGTAGTTCTTTACGTAATAGACTTGTTTTAAATTGATTAAATTTGTTGTTTTTTCCAAGTAAAAAGTTGAATAGGGATTTATAAACCATTAAAATTATTTTATGAAAATTTTTACAAAAAGTTATTATTCAATTTTTGCTGTATTTTTTGTTGTTTTACTTGGCGGGTTGATTACATCATGTTTTTATGATTTGGAGGTTAATATTGCTGTAACCAATTTTGATAGTAAATTTGGGATGATTTGTGCTAGTTTTGGGCAATTACCTGGTTGGTGTATGATGGGATTTTTTGGCGTAATGGCCTTTAAATTATCGCAACAGGTCGAAAGAAAATTGTTTAAAGTATTGCTTATAATTTTTGCTGTACTTGTTGTTGGTGTTAGTGGATATTTAATATTTGGTGACATGAATAGTAGTCATAATGGATTTAAAGAAATTAGTAAGCTATGGGTTAGAATACTTATTGCTGTTATTTTAGAAGCAATAATCGTATTTATTGGCTATAAAGTTATTGATACTAAAGATACAAAAACTCTATTAAGAACATGGATTATTCTTATGATTGCTTATTATCTCGGATTAGCTATTGTCTTCATTATGAAAGAGATTTGGACAAGACCTAGATATAGATTAATTTATAATGGTTATGAAGGATATACAGTCTATGATTTGTTCAGACATTGGTATGAACCTGGACGTGGTATAGCTGGTGAAATTTATCCTTATGAAATTGTTCATAGTGATGATTTTAAATCATTTCCATCAGGTCATAGTTACGATAGTATGACATGTATTTTGCTTTCATATATTCCATTATTAAACACTAAGCAAAAAGATAAACCATGGATTAGATCATTAATTCTTGGAATTACTGGATGTTATGCAATGATGATTGCTTTCTCAAGAATTTTATATGGCGCTCATTATTTAAGTGATGTTACTTTTGGTGGTTTAGTTGGCGTAATTTGTGCTTTTGTTGTTCCATATTTTGGATTTAGAATAGTGAATAAGAAAGAAAATGTTAAGAATTGTTAAACTAAATTTATACAACTACAAATTATTTAAAGAAATGCATGAAAATTGGTCTAATTATAATAATCAATTAGATCAATTTTTTAGTGATTATTTAAAAGTAAATCTAGATTCGAAACCTACTGAAATAATTCAAATATTACAAAAGCAAGAGAAAAATCGATATATGGAAATCAATCCTGCCAGTCTTTATTTTTTATTTGATACAACCGAAAATGCTTACATAGGTTTAGCAAGAGTCTCATATGTTTATGAGGGCAAAATAAATAAAGACTTCAATATCGAAATAAAAATTAATCCTAAATTCAAAAATAATCGTTACGAGGCTAATTTTATTGATTTATTGTGCAAAGTTTTTATAGAAAGAAATAAAACAAAACCTATTTTTCGAATTGATAAAAACGATAACGAGATTTTAGATGCGCTGATTTCAGATAAAAAAGTTTTAATCAAATCCAATGATAATTATTATTTTTATCAATAATG
>CAVEUG010000057.1:0-3788 GCA_963618895.1 Slackia isoflavoniconvertens
CGTTTTGTTTAATTAAATCATTTAAAATTACAATTGAATCATAAACACTTGAAAATAAACCATCTGTATAATCTTTTTCTAAATATTTAAAAAATATTTTAACAATATTATCTTCGTTTTCTAAAAATGGATCATCATTAATATTTAAATCATCCAAAAAATATCTATCAAAAACATATTTATCATTAATTTTAAAATTTAAAACATAATAAAGATTGTCATCTAAATTAGCCATCGTTATTTCTTCATTTTTAAATTTCTCTTTTTCCAAAAATGCAACTAAATCTCTTAATTTAAAATGGTATGTCGTTTTTAACTTTAAGAACATTGCTACATTAACATAGTTGGATTTAAATTTTTCTTCTAAAGTAGTCTCGCCTCGAATAATGCTTTTTAATAATTCTTCATCTACGTCAACAAATTCAAATTCATCACATTTTTCAAAATCGCTATCAGAATAAAAACTAGAAAGAAAATATCCTTTCTTTTCAAATTTTTTTGTATATCTATCAGTCATAATAATGCCCCCTTAAAAATTAATAATATTATAGTAAACCTTTAACGTTTATTTTTGCATAAATAAATTTTATATAATATGTTTTAACAAAATTTCACAAAAGAATATTTCAAAATAGTAAAATAATAAGGATTGCAAAAGGAGCAAAAATTATGAATAACAATTTTAAAGAGATAAGAATCATGGATAATTTTTATCAAACTTCATCCTTCTTCCCTATGCCACTTTGTTTAATAGGTACTCTTGACGAAAAGGGTGAATTAACTTCGTTTGGAGCATATTCTCTTGTATTTCCATATTACATTGCTGGTAAAGATTTTTATGCTATGGTTCTTGAATGTAGAAATACCTCTAATACTGCAAAAGGTATTTTAAGACATGGAAAATGTACAATTAACTTTTTGCCTTATACCAAAAAGAATTTTGAAGAACATGTAAATCTTGGTTTCCCAGGAGATACCCCAGAAGAAAAGATGAAAAACTTTAAGTTTTCTTTAGGTGATTCTGAATCAAGTAAATTAGATAAGAAAAACAAATATCCAAAAATTATCAATGAAGCTTTACAAGTATTTGAATGTACTTGGGTTAAAGAATTGGATAATGCTCAAAATGATAAAGTATTAGATGAATATAATGCTCCATATCATAACTTTAATGGTATAACTTCAAAATATGGTGCACATTTCATCTTAAAAATTGACAAGATTCTTTTGAAAGAAAATTATTATAATTCATTAATTAATGGTGTAACAAAACGTAATTTCTGCCCACTACCAACAAATTGGGGTTATAGAGATTCTAAAAATTTTTGGTGTTCTCCACATCGTAAGCCAAGTCCAGTTGGTATTCCAAATCGTGAAGTAGATCTTACTTCTCTTAGATACGCTGCAAATAGGCTTAATACTGATGTTAAATTCACAGATGATGCGTTAAAACAACTAGTAAAAGTACCTCGCCCATTCTTGAAACTTGTCTTACAAGGTTGTGTTGATTGGGCAAACGAAAATAACATTAAAACAATAACTGAAGTTGAGATGAAAATCATTTCTGATAAACGTTCTAAAGAAAAAAATAAAAAGAAATAATGATTATGCTGGTTAATCCCAGCATTTTTATTTGATAAATATCCCATCAATCAAATTTAGCACCTTGCATCGTGCGAGTTGCTGAAGAGTCATAGAGATTGTCTCGTCTTCCCTCGAAAGAATGGCATTACCGAACTGCGCTTGATCACAATGATGAAAATTATGTTAAAAATTTAAAACTTAAAGAGTATCCAAGCGAAGCAAAAAAGAATTTTTTAATTAGTCATCAAAAAAGATAGACTATTTATATTTTTCTTGAGCATTCTTAAAACATTCAAGTAAGAACTTTTTTGCTTCTTTACCAAGTTTTGTTTTGCTTCCAAATAAATCAAAAGCATGGTAGCAACCTTTAAACTCTTTAATGTCAACTTGCACTCCAGCATCTCTTAATCCATTAAAATATTCAATTGTCTCATCATAAAAAGGTTCGATTGTACCGATATAAGTGCATGCGTGAGGCATTTTTTTCAAGTTTGATTCCCTGGCAGGTGCTGCATAACTTGTAATATCATTTTTATCAATTCCTTTTAAATAAAGTGCCCAAGCAATTTCGTTTGATTTTGTATTCCAAACTGGAGCATCATTATTTTTTGATGAATTAGTAATTCCTCTATCATCTAGCATAGGATAAAGTGGCATTTGAAAAGCAATACTAACTTCATTTTTATCACGTGCATAAATGCATAAAGCTGCAGCTAGTCCACCACCTGCACTTTCTCCACCAACAAATATTTGATTTTTATTAATGTCTAATTGACCTGCATTATCATGCATCCATTTTAATGTTAAATAACAATCATCAAGTGCTGCAGGATATGGAGCATCTATTGATCTAGTATAATCTGGAAGAATAGTAATACTTGATCCATCTCGAGAAAATAATGAAGCAAACATATAATCTTGTTCTGGAAGTCCAATTGCATAACCTCCACCATGAATCCAAAGAACGCCAGTTAAAGGTTTGTTAATTGTTTTCTTTTTTGATCTACAAATTAAAACCCTTAATTTTGTTCCATCAGTTCTATTTAAATAAACAGTTTCAACTTTAGTTTTTTTATCAAACCAATGACCTTTAATATGTTTATCCATTAACTTATTGCATTTTTTAAATTTTTCCTCAGTAAAATAAGGATTAAATTTCCTTACACACTTTCCAATGAATCTAATTCTTTTGTCTATATCGCTATTTTTAATGTTAAATTTATTTTTCATCTCTACAAAATTATAACATTAAGATTGCATTCATTAACGAAAAAAGCAGAAAACTATAATATTCCTGCAATTTATTTAATTAAGTAGTCCTAATATCTAAGCATTTGATGATGAATAGAATGTACTATAAACACTATTTGTTTCAATTAAAATCGAGTTTTGATTTAAAGCAATAATAACTTTGTCACAAATTTTATAAACTATTTCTTTTTCGATGTCTTCCAAAATACAGCCAATAGTTCTTTCTTTTGTAATTGCATTGTTATCATCTTTCCAATATCCAGTTGCTTCAAAAATAGTACAACCACCAGTATATTCAACACATATATCAGTTACTTTTGACATACATTCATCAAAAGGAATTTCTTCTTTATATGTATCTTTATCGTTTGTTCCTATATATAAAGTATATTTTGTAGTTTCACTTTTGCTTTGAACATTATTATTAATAAATGATCCAAAAAGTATACTGGTCAAAACTAAATTTAAACCAAGTAAAATAGCAATAACCCATTTAAAAACTTTGTTTCCATCAACTTTCTTTTCTTCCATATGAAATTTCCTCTTTTATCTTTTTTAATAACCAAATTAGTAAACTAATTAATAGTTATTTATTATAAATTCCACCATCTTCAGCAACATATTCTAGATGTTCTTTCACATATTTATCTTTATTACCTATGATTGCATAATCGCACTTTGATGAAGTTTTAAGTGTTCCAGTTCTAATTAATTTCCCGCCCATAATTTCGATGCCTTTATAATCAACATTACAAAGTGCTGGCAATATATCTAATAAATTATGTTCTTTAGCAAATTCGTAAACTGGACATGTATTAAAGTGATATTTAATAGGTTCGCCTTCTTTATACTCTTCTAAAACCATATCAAAGTCTTTAAATCTATCACGAATCTTTTTAACTACCTTTAGAGTATTGTGATATAACTTCATATAAATTTTTTTATTTAAATTA
>CAVEUG010000058.1:0-5365 GCA_963618895.1 Slackia isoflavoniconvertens
ATATAATAGCCAATCGATCCATCAGCACCTGTTATAACTGCTAAATCTCCATCAAGCCTTTTAACATTTCTGTCTATCCATTTTTTATATAATTTCATTTCTTTATAATCTCCTCATATCTTTCATCAATCTCTTTAAAGGTTTTAATAAAACACTTATAAAAACCTTTTGACTCTTCTGTTATATAAGGAAGTTTTAAATCGTTATTATTTCCAATTTTCTTAAAATCATAATCACCATTAACACGCCATTTATCATATAAACCAATTTTTATTGCGTTTTTAGGACAATAAAAACTACATCTCATACACATTAAACATTTTCTACCAAAGATATATTTATTATTTTTCAATTTGATATTATGCATAGGGCAATTATCCATACATTTATGACATTTAATACATTTGGCATAGTCTACTTTATAAAACAATGAATTAATAGGCCCACCCAATCTTTGAAGAGTATAAAATCTACTAATTAATTTTAAATATAAACGTTCATTAATTAATGATATTTCATTATTTAATAAATCATAGACAATGATATCTAATTGTTTATCAAGATAATTTAAAATTTCTTTAACAAAAGCATCATCAAATCTAAAGTGAATTGTATAGGGCATTACAATATGATATTCATTTTTAACTTCACATTTTTGCCTTTTTAATATGCTTAAAATTACTCTACTTGAAGCGTCGTTATACTTTAGAGTTTCTCCACTATTTTTATATATAAAGTATCTTTTTGACGGTATAAATTTAAGTTTTTTTAAGTATTTATTGAAGATATTTGGTGAATTAAAAGCATAAATTGGATAGCCTAATCCAATAATATCATAATCATTTAAATCTATGATTTTCGTATCAATATTTATTTCGACTATACTCACAAAATACCCGGCTTTAATAAGCTTTTCTTTTAATGCCTCAGTAACGTATCTTGTATTGTAAGTGCCAGTATAATAAATAAGTAAAATTTTCATAACTTATTTTTTGTCATTTGAAGATTCTTTATTGTCTAAAGTTTTTTTATTATTACCATTATTAATTGCACATGGATTATTTAACGCCGAATTCTTAGGGGACTTAGTTTTCTTCTTTTTGGTTGTTCCTTTTTTCTTTTTCTTATTAGTTACACAAACTCCACTAATTATAAAAGAAAGTAATACTAAAGCAGCAACAGCATAATATGGATAGTATTTAGGATTTGCTATGTCTTTATACCATGGAGTTTCTGTTTTATCATCGGCGTCAGGCTTATTTGAATCATCTGGTTTATCAGGAGTCACTGGTTCATCAGGATTATCAGGAGTCACTGGTTCATCAGGATTATCAGGTTCGGCAGTTCCACTAACTTGGCTTGGATTATCCTTAGAAATACCAGTGTCAAATGTTTCAAAAGCTATTCTTGCCCAGTTTGGATAATCAATAAATGGATTGCGATTATTTTGCACTATCGTATAAACTAAATTATTTCTATGAATTTCATGATCATCAACTGGATCTAAATCATTCCAATCAAGTAAATCTGAAAGTATTCCATATTCGCATGGATTATCTTTTGTTTCGTCTGCATAGACTGAATTACTAATGTAAGTCGGGTTATTGCTTAATTTGAGTGCTGGAGAATTGCTTAATGTTGCATCATATGTGTGATATCTTGCTGTCATATAAAAAATACTTCTAGCAATATCACCCTTATCTTTATCTAAAGGTTCATAAACATAGATTCCATCTTTATTATTTCCAGAATAGCCAGTTACATTACCACTGATTGCCGAGGTTATTGGTTTAGCAGTTGATTTATTTGCAACATTTCCATATGGATAATTACTATGACCATCTTGATTGTTTCTACTCTCTCCCATATGCAAATTATGCATATCCGTAGCGGCTAATGGAAAATAACGGTGATTCTTATCTCTATTTGCAAAACCATATGATTTTGGTAATACATGCTCTCTATCAACATATGTTCCACCAGGTTTATTATCATATATAAAAGTAAATGTTTCATCATATAAAGGTGAGCAAATTACATTATCATTTTTCCAGGATTGTGTTTTAATTTCATTTTCTGTTAATGGATCTTTATCATAATCTCTATCAAGCAATAGAAAAAAACTCCAATCACCTCTTTTCGCGTCGGATTCAGAAACGGTTTTCTGCCCATTTTTTAAAATAACTTCCAAAGATGATATAAGTTCCTCTCCACTAATTCCCTCTTTCAAGTTTTCATAATATGCTTTAACTTCATCTGAACTATAATCCTTAAATATTCCTAAATCAGTAGTAGTCGAATTATTATTTGCTAATGGTTCATATAAACTAATAGATGTAAGATTATTTAATAAAAATAAGCTAGTTAAAATAATAAAAATTCGTGTCATCACTCAATTTTCCTTTGCGAAATTATTCTATCAAATTTTAGTTATAATAGTTATAAATAATTAAAAAATCTTTAAAAAGAAAGGCATCACTCGTTATTTCGGCAATTTCGACATTTCTATGCTTAAACTGCCGAAATATTTTTATTTTAGAATTTTAATTGCATGCTCTAAAATTGGCATTTCTCTTTGATAAATTAACTTACCTAACTTGTAACCTTTAATTTTCTCATATTCTTTTATCACTTCTTCATAAGTTAATTTAATCATCTTAAGGTGGAATTTTTCTCTTTCGTCTTTCATTAAACGGTTTTTGCCAAATGATTTAACTTTAGCCAAGAAATAATGATTTAGGTTCTTTCTATTTATTAAATTGTAATAATCAACAACTTCTCCTAAATAACAAATAATTTCAATATCTATTCCTAATTCTTCTTTTATTTCTCTTTTTAAAGCAGCTCTATAAGATTCGTTTTTTTCAACTCCGCCACCGCTAGTTTCAATAAAATTGAGTTTACCAAATTCATCATTTCTAAAAGCGCGTACAAAATAAAAATTATTATTCTCATCAACAATTATTCCACGTGCAATCTTTCTTATTTCGTTTGTACATTTATATTCCCACGAAATATCTTCTAAATATAATTTAATTGGTTTTAAGTTATTCATAATAAATCACTTTAATAAAAAATCTCATATAAATGAGACTTTTATTTTTATAAATTTTTATACATTACAATAAGAATTTCTTTGCAAATATCACGACATTTATCTGTTATATATTCAAAACTTCCATATATGACTTCATCAAATCTACTCTTATCATAAGCAAGATTTTCTTTATATAATTGGTGAACTTCTTGCTCATAAAGTTTATCCATATTTGCTTCATCATCTCTAACTTTTTGAATTAATGGATAAATAGTTTTTTTATCGGCAAAATGTTTAAAGTTTTGAAGAACAATCATTAAGTCATCTAAACAAACTTTAGTTTCGTCAATGAATTCACTTGTTTTGACTGGTAAAGATGTATAGTTTCTTAAGAATAACTTGTAAGAAATATCGTCAATTGCATCAGTTAAATCATCAATTGCATCTAAAAGTAAGAAAATATCTTCTCTATCAATTGGGGTTGAGAATTCTTTTGCAAGACTTTCTTCATATTCTTCTTTCTTTTGATCAGCTTCATGTTCATATTTATGAACGTCATCCTTGAATTTTTCTAGATCTAATCCATCAAAATTCTTCATCCCCTTACTTAATTCATCAAAAGCTTTAACAGCATATTCTGCTAAATTATAAAAACAATCATAGAAATAATTTTTATCTTTTTTACCTTTTCCAAACATAAATATATCCTCCAATTTTTAATTAAAATGATAACAATATCAACGATGCTAAGAATCCAAATAATCCACTACCTGGGAATGTACATACCCAAGTAAGAACCATCTCTCCAACCGTAGACCACTTAACTTTTTTTATTCCTTTACTTGCGCCAGCTCCTAAAATAGCAAATGCTTTAACTTGTGAAGTAGAAATTGGGAAGCCAAAACATGTAGCAATAAAAATACCAATAGCGCTACTTAAATCAGTTGCAAATCCTTCATATGGTTCAAGTTTTGTCATCGACATTGCAACTTTCTTAATGATCTTTTTACCACCACATAAAGTTCCAATTCCAATAATGGTTGCACAAGCAAGTCCTAAATACCATAAATGACTTGCATTAAAGAAATTACTATCAATTTTAATCCCACCATACATAGCAGCAATTTGAAGAGCTAAGAAAGATACACCAACAAATTGCATACCATCTTGAGCGCCATGAACAAATGCAAGCGATCCGCCACTTACAATTTGCGCCCATTTAAAGAATGGTCTTGTATGATTTCTATTCATATTATGACAAATTAATAATATTAATTTCGTCATTAAAAACCCTACAAAGAATCCAAACAAACAAGATATTAATAAACCATAAACAACTTTACCTAATGGTTGCCAAAAATCAAAACTCCAATTAATTAAAACATCAGTTTTACCAATAACTAATGCTCCAAGTCCTGATCCAACAAGTCCACCAATAAGAGCATGAGTTTCACTTGATGGTATACCAATAATACTTGCAACAACACCAAACATAACAACTGAGAACATTGCAGTACTTATAACTTTTAACGCTGTATCACATTGATCCATCGTTAATTCATAACTGCCCCATGTTCCATTAAATGTAATCATTTCTTGAATAGTTTCGGCAACTTTCGTCGAAATAAAAAACATCGTAAATAAACCTAAAAAATTCATTATTGCAGCCATTATAAGTGCCGATTCAACTCTCATTGCTTTAGTTGAAATACATGTAGAGATTGCATTTGGTGCATCACTCCATCCATTTACAAATAAAACTCCGAATATTGTAAGAAATGCAATAATGAGCCATGGGTGTTGACCCATGATACTAAGTAACTGTCCTAATTCCATACTTAAATATTATAAAATATATCGATATAGCATTCATTAATTACTTTAAAAAATTACTCCGAACTAATACAAAACTAATTTTTAATATATAAGAAGTTTTGCTTAAATTGCAAAACATGTGCCACAATTTTAAAAAATTTCTTAAATTGTGGCACTAAGTCAAATACAATTCTTCTTTTTCTAAAAGAAAATCAACAATATTAATATGCTTTATTCCATCCCTAGAAAAATCAAACTTATCTAAAGATAAAACATACTTAGGCGATGCATCTCTAATTTGCTTAAGAGCATTAAATTCTCGATCAATAGTTTCTTTGTTAATTAAATAATAAGATACTTGGATATAACATTTTGTATTACCTTTAATAACCACAAAATCAACTTCACTATTATAAGTTTTTCCAACAAATACTTCATAATCTCTTGAAATAAGTTCATTATAAATAATATTTTCAAGGAAAAAAGTATTCTCAAATGTCACAAAATTAGTAT
>CAVEUG010000059.1:0-16149 GCA_963618895.1 Slackia isoflavoniconvertens
ACTAAATCATTAACAAATAAAATTGTTGAAATTGTGTAATCATAATTTTTTACAAGTTTGAGAGCTATTTTAACTTTTTTTGCATCTTTAGGAACATCATGGTTTTCAAGTCTAAGCACACTTACTGAACCATAGGCCATATCCGCACTGCTACAAAAAGCACTTATTGCAAGCAAGACAACAATTAAAACGCTATAAATAATATTAAGTGTGGTGTTATTCATGTTTTAAATCCTCTACTTTATTAATAGCGGTAGTTGCTTTTTCATCAATTTCACCAACTAATTCTTCTAAAACATCTTCCATTGTAATCATGCCAATTAGTTCATCTTTATCGTTATAAACTAAAGCAATATGAGTTTTTTCATCATTAAATTTAGCAAAAATATCATCAACTTTATCAGTTTCTCTAACTTTTAAAGGTACACTAATAACACTTCTAATATCAAGATGCTTATCTTCTATATATTCCTTAAAATATGTTTTAACTGTTAAAATACCAACAATATTATCTTTTTCACCATCATAAAGAGGGATTCTTGAATATCTATTATCAAGTAAGATTTTATTAAGTTTAGTTGCAGTTAATCCATTTATATTTATTGAAAAAATCTTATCTTTTGGAGTTAAAACTTGTTTAACATTTATCTTATCAAAAGCAAACGCACGAGATAAAATTTTCTTTTCATCAGCTTCTAAAACATCATCTTCAGCTTCTTTTGCTTTATCTATAAATTCTTCTTTTGTCATTTGAATATCTGCTTTATTTTTTGTAATTTTCTTAAGTAATTTTAAGAACATTCTTACAACAAAAATTAAAGGGAATAAGATGATATAAAATACAAAGATTGGATAAGAAATAATCTCTGCTAATCGATCTGGATAATTCTTACTAATAATTTTTGGGAGATAATCTCCAAGCAAATAAAGCGCAACTGTAACGACTACAGTTGATACAATCGATTCAACTCCATTTCCCCAATTATAGATACCTGAAAGGTATAAGAAAAATATAGCACTAACGTTACTTAAAATAGCTTGAACTAAATTATTTCCAACTAAAACAGTGACTAAAGCATCATCATAGTTTTTAGCCATCTTATAAACGAGTTTAGCAGTTAATTTATTATCCTCAGCTAAGACTTTATAGTGATATATATTACAATTGGAGTAGCTGTTTTCAGCACAAGTGAAGATGAACGATGCAATTATGCAAAGTATTGCAATAATTAAGACTACATACCACGGCAAACTGTCCATATTCTCTACATTTCCTCCTATATGAAACAAGAATATAATATCAAAACCACAAAAAATTACTATAATAATTGATAAAAACCACCAAAAAAGCCCTTAATTAGGGCTAATTCCACTAATTTTAGTCATGTTTAATGACATGACAATGTCTACAACGAGGTTCGTAGGACTCAGTTGCACCTACTAAAATTGTAGGATCATTTTCGCTCGCTGGCTCACCATTAATTAATCTTTGAGTCATAGTTGCTTCTCTTCCACAAATTGGACAGATAGCAGTAAGTTTTGTAACATATTCAGCTTTACAAAGTAAAGTTCCCATTTGACCAAAAGGTTGACCTCTAAAATCTTGATCTAAACCTGCACAAATAACTCTTAATCCTCTATTTGCCAAAACATCAACAACATCAACAATGCTTTCATCAAAGAACTGAGCTTCATCGATGCAAACAACATCAAGATTTGGTGTAATATACTTTAAAATATCGGTTCCTTTAGTGACATTTATAGCTTTCTCACTATGTTTTTGATGACTCACAACTGAATCTTCGCTATAACGATTATCAATCCTTGGTTTAAAAACTAAAAATTTCTTTTTTGCATATTTTAAACGATTAATACGTCTTAAAAGTTCTTCACTTTTTCCAGCAAACATTGGACCAGTTACAACTTCAATCCAACCAACATTATCGTGTCTTTCTTCCATAATAATAAGCTCCCTTAAACTCCTTACAATTATATCAAATAAAAAATAAATTACACTCACATATAATTACTAATTTATTACTATATTATCACTTTATTTTTCATAAAATATTTGAATAAATTAAAGTAAAAAAATATCTAATTTATATGATCTAATCTACATAAAATCATAAATGATTTTGCATTTATTTAGTGTTATTTTATAACAAAAACTTCTTCAGCTAGATATAAAAAATATTCTGCAATTTTTTCTGGCGAATCAATAAAATTTCTTTTAGACCAGTACTTTAAAACATCACTGAAAGTTGAAGAAATATGCATATGAACCAATTCATGAGGAACTTTATTATTATTTACTAATTTTTCATCACATATATTTGCAACCTTCTCACCCATCTTTGAATAGAAGACAGTAGCTGATTTTCCTGATAAATAAGTTTTTGATTTCCCTTCATCATCTCTTACGTGGATAAACATATGAGTAATTTCTTCCTTAAAATTCTTTTGAAAAGCGTGCCCATCTGTATGCTGAATTTCATTAAAAACATGATAGATCAATGAATTTAGAATTTCATCGAACACTTCATCTTTATTTTGAAAGTTTTCATAAAATGTACTTCTACCAACGTTTGCTTTATTAATAATATTTTCAACCGTAATATTTTCATATTCTTTATTTTTCATTAATTCACTTAATGAATCTATTATTAAATTTCTTGTTCTTTGAATTCTTCTATCCATATATACTCCTTATCAAACAAAATTTAAATTTTGTTCGCTATTGAACACTTTCATATCTCTATTCTTAAATAGAAATAATAAATCTATATAATAGAAAGCGAACAATATATCCGTAATCGAACATATTGTATCATATTCGAGGATTCGTTATGAAAAAGTTAATTGCTTTCTTTAAGAAAAACGAAAATAAAATAAAACTTGTTTGCATCATACTTTCAGCAATTTCCATTGTTATTTCATTCATCATGCAGCAAAATAATTTATCGGAGAACTTAAAAATCGACCCTGCTTGGATAGCAATTTTTTTATGCGGATTAAAAATTATTATTGGTGCAATTGTTGGAATAATAAAGGATCACGATATAACAGCTGATTTGTTGGTTTCATTAGCAATAATTGGTTCTTTAATTTTGAAAGAATATTTTGCAGCTGGTGAAGTTGCATTAATAATGGAAATAGGCTCACTTTTAGAAGATTTAACAGCTTCAAAAGCACAAAAAGGAATTCAAAAATTAATAAAAATTTCACCAAAAAAAGTAACAATCATTAAAAATAATAATAAACATGAGATTTTAATTGATGAAGTTAAAGAAAATGATATTTTAGAAGTTAAAGCAGGTGAAAATATTCCAGTAGATGCCGTGATTATTTCTGGAGAAACAAGTGTTGATCAAAGTAATATGACTGGCGAATCTATACCATTATATAAAGGAATTAATGATGAAGTAATTTCTGGAACTATTAATCTTGATGGAATAATTTTAATTAAAGCTACTAAATCTGCAGAAAATAGTTCTTTGCAAAGAATGATTAAACTTACATCATCTTCTGATGCTCAAAAAGCAAAAATAGTTAGAAAAGCAAATAAATGGGCAGCATATCTCGTAATTATTTCATTATTGACAGCTTTAATAACTGGATTAGTAATTGGATTAATAAATCAAGATTTTTGGCTTGGTTTTAAAAGAGCTGTCACAATTTTAGTTGTTTTTTGCCCTTGCGCATTTGTACTTGCAACTCCTACGGCTATTTCAGCAGGCATTGGAAACGCCTCAAAAAATGGGATTTTAGTTCAATCCGGCGAAGCACTTGAAAGAATATCAGCATCCAATATTGTAATTTTTGATAAGACCGGGACTTTATCTAAGGGAAAACCAGTAATTAATAAAATCGAAGTCATTGATTCAGAATATAGCAAAGAAGAAATTGTTAAAATTGCTGCATCAGGGGAGATATTTTCAAGTCACCCTCTTGCGAAAGCCATAGTTGAATATGAAAAAAATCCTTTATATAAAATAAAAGATCATAAAACAATATCTGGCAAAGGTATTAGTTTTAAAATTGATGATAATGAATATTTTGTTGGCAAGTTAAACGAAAAACAAGCATCATCAAACTCAACTATCGTTGCTGTTTATTTAAATAGCAAACTTATAGGAATTATCTATTTAGAAGATGAGTTAAAGGAAAACTCAAAAGAAATAATAGAAATTTTACATAAAATGAAAAAGAAAATTATTATGTTAACTGGAGATTCTGATGAAGTTGCTTCTAGATATGCAAAAGATTTAAATATTGATGAATATATGGCTAATTGTTCTCCATTTGATAAACTGGAATATATTAAAAAGTTAGAAAAAGAAGGAAATAAAGTTTCAATGTTTGGTGATGGCGTGAATGATTCTTTAGCTCTTAAAGCTGCTTATGCCGGCATTGCTATGGGTGGAATCGGAAGCGATATAGCAATTGAATCATCTGATGCCGTAATCATTAATGATAATCTTGATGCAATACCATATTTATTTGAAATTTCTAAAAAAACGCAAAATAGAATAACATTAAATTTAATAATTTCATTAGTATTAAATTTTATAGCGGTAACATTGTCTATACTTGGATTATTAAATGCTGTGACTGGCGCTTTATTTCATAATTGCGGATCTGTAGCAGTTGTAATATCAGCATTTTTACTTTTATTCAACAAAAATAAGCACGATTAATTCGTGCTTATTTCATTCGTGATTCAATTTAATTAGTCAATTATCAAGACGTTAGGTCTTACAACTGGATCTCTATTTAAGATTCTTCTAAATAATTTAGAAATGTAATCTTGAATCTTATTTTGAATTCTATTGTTATCAAAGTCTTGAGTTGATTCAGCCCATTCATTTACAGTTGTTACAAAATAATTTGTAACTTCTTTAACAATTGCATCTGCATCTTTATCTTTTAAATATAGGAAACCACGCATTTGAACATCTGGTCCACAAACAATTTTTCTTTCTTTTTTAGATACCGCGCAACCAAACACAACTACGCCATCTCTTCCAAGTCTTGTACGATCAGAAATAATTTCATTAACAACATCGCCAACACCAATACCATCAATCATCAAATCGCCAGTAATTGGATTTCTTCCACTATCATTAAAATCTGGAACGGCAACGCCATTTTCATTAATATTTAATGATTGGCCATTATCGAGTAAGAAAATATTATTGTGTGATAATCCAAGTCTCATATCAAATGCAATTCTAGCGTTTGCAAGTAAATCAATATAATATCCTTCAATTGGGAAATAGTATTTTGGTTTAAGTAAACTTAAAAGCATTCTTAAATCCTCTTCATAAGCATGCATCTTTGCTAAATCTTTCTTCTTAATATATTTAACATCGCATCCAGTCTTATAAAGTTCATCTATGGTTGCAGTTGAAAGCACTTCAAGTGAATCAGTTGGAGAAACAGCAAATATAAATGTATCGGCAGGATTTATTTTAATTTGTTTTAATTCATTTTCACCATTACATAAAAGAGAAATCTTTTCATATAAATCTCTATCTTCTCCAGTAATTAATATAACTAAATTACTTTCTTTCGTTCTTAAAATATCATCAGTTGAAATTACATTAATTTTTGGGAAATAATCTTCACCATATTGTTTTAAATTATATATATCGCTTGTTTCTTTATCATAAAAACAAACTGATTTGCCATTTTCATTGCATGCTTTAAAGAGTTCGTCAATATGATATAAATTATCACTTGTTAAAGCAACAAAACATCGACCATTAGTTTCTTCAAAACATCTATTAAAATATGGATATAATCTATGATTTGGTGAACAATATCCATTCTTACTTGAATTTTTAGATTCGCTTAAAAGAATTAAAGTTGGTTCTTCAGCAATTTTACCTAAAGTATTTAAATCTAATTTGAAATATTTTTCATTATTATATTCAACAATGAAATCTCCACTATAAACAATGTTTCCAAGATCGGTTTTAATTGAAAAACCAAATGTTAAAGGCATAGATGCACAAGTTGAAAAGAACGTAAATGTGTATCCTGCAATTTTAACTTCACTTGGGAGTTTAATTTCATGAAAATCAAAGTCACTTTCTTGATGATAGAAAGTAGCAAATTTATTTAAAAATACTTTACTTAATAAAGTTCCATAAATTGGAGCTGGGCAATCCTTATATATATAAGGAAGAGCACCAAAAGAATCCTTCTTTGATTTTGGAAGAATATATGCTTTTATTCTATCTTTATTTAATTTAAGATAACCATAATTTGCAATAATAAAGTCAATTCCAGGAGTTAATTTTGTTGGGTATTTAAATCCTGCATTAAAGACAAATATATCATCATTAATTTCAATAATATAAAGGTCTTTCCCATCTTCATCGAGACCACCAAGGGCCATAATCTTAATTTTATCCATGTGTTATTACCATCACTTCTTTAATATTATAGTTAAATTAAAAATTGATTTAAAGTAAAAGTAGCAATAATTAGCATATTACATTATATTATTTATTTTTTAAGTCACTTAAATAATTATTGTAAAAATGATAAATATGAGTTATATTTTTACTTAAGGAGTAATCCGAAAACGGATTATACAAAAATATGGAAAAAACAAAAACAAACGATGTGGAAAATAAGCAATCTTATATTTCCAAAACATCAGGTTTACAGGGAAAGGATTACATAGGTTACGCTCTTGGCGATTTCGCAGGTTGCCTTTGTTTTTCCACTGTTACCACAATTTTACAAAAGTACTACACCGATATTTTAGGTCTTACTCCACTATTCATCATGATTATGTTCATTATTGCTCGTGTTTGGGATGCAATTAATGATCCAATTATGGGTAGAATCGTAGATATCAAAAAACCTAGAAAAGAAGGTAGATACCGTGTTTGGATGAAGTGGGTTGCTATACCTCTTGCTTTATCAACAATTTTGATGTTCCTCCCATGGCCAGCTCTTGCTACTACAATGGGAAAAGTTGGAGTTTGTGTTTATGCAACTGTAACTTATATTGCATTTGGTATGCTTTATACTGTTCACCAAATTCCTTATGGATCACTTGCAAGTGTTGTTACAACTGATGCAAAAGAAAGAAATAAACTCTCTGTTTTCCGTTCAGCTGGTGCTGCTTTAGGTTCAATTCCTGTACTTGTTATTACAATGTTCTATTCTAAAAAAGTTGAACAACCAGATGGAACAGTTGTTTCGCAAGTTCAATATCTTCCAATTATAATTGGCGTTGCAGTTATGGCTGTTCTTGCTGCTATTCTCCTCTTTGTTGCTTATAAAAACAATAAAGAAAGAGTTATTGCAAATCCAAAAGAACCTCAAAAAGGTGAAACATGGAAAATTGTTAAAACTCTTTTAAAGAATCGTAACTTTGTTGCTGTTTGTCTTGTTGGTTTATTATTACTTGCTGGACAAATGTTCACCCAATCATTCTATACATATTTATTTAATGATTTATTTAAAACAAATTGGTTAAATATTGCTTCTCAAGCTTGCCAATATGGACCAATGGTAGTCATAATGCTATTTGCTGGAAAACTTGTTCATAAGTTTGGTAAAAAAGAATTATGTGCTTTAGGTGGCATTATTGCTGCTGTTCCAAATTTCTGTTTGATCTTCTTAAAAGATGTAATCATTCAAGTCCCTGCTTTATTCTTAGTATTCTGTTTAATAGGTGGAATTGGTCTATCAATTATCACTCTTGAAATGTGGGCTTTAGCCACTGATGCAATCGATGATGTTGAAGTTAAAACTGGTTTAAGAAATGATGGGTCATCTTACTCAGTCTTTATGTTCTTCCGTAAACTTGGACAAGTTGTTGCTGCTGTTGCAGTTAATGGCGCGCTTTTGGGAATGAACTATAAGTCAGGTTATGGCGAAGTTCAAACAGATGCCACATTAAATGTCATGTATTATATGGCTACAATTATTCCTGCAGTATTATTCTTGCTCATGGGTTTAGTATTATTCTTCGTTTATGGTTTAAATAAGAAAAAGACTGATGAACTTCAAGTTGCAAAAGAAAAAATGCTTGAAGAACAAGTCAAGAACAATGAAATTACAATCGGCGGAGAAACTCCTTCAGCTGAATAATTTATGAAAATAAAGTTGTTAAGAGTTAAATTTCTTAACAGCTTTTTTATTGCTTTTTTAAACTTCCAAATACATCACTATTACTTAATCTTTTTGAATTAGTTTCTGCAAATTTATCAGCTTCATCCAATGCTAATTCTAAACTATTAGTCAATCTTGAATATTCTTCAATCAAAAGTATCACCATAGATTCATGTCCGTTTTTTGTTAAAACAACATGATTGTTATTTTGAACATCTCTTTCAATTTCTGTAAATTTGTTTTTTAAATCCTTGATTGTTCTAATAATTACCATAAAACTCTACCCCCTTGTTTATAACATTTATATCACTTTTAAAATATTGCTATTGTTTTATACTATTCAAAATATTTTATGAAAGCTCCAATTGAACTTTTTTTCTTGTTAGTTTCATCATAATCTGGATATAAAGTAAGCTTATTAGTATCAAAATTCTTGTCTAATTTTTTAATTTCTTCTTCTAATTTTTCTTTGCAAGATTCTTTAGAAAGAATATATCCAGATAAAATGATTTTTTGCAATGAAAGCAATGAATCTGCATTTAATAACCCAAATGCTACAGCATGCAAAATATAATCAACCTTTTCTTTATCATTATAAATTAAATCATTAGCTTCAACTTCTTCGACTTCCCTGCCTAAAACGGCACTATAAGAAATAACTTCTTCAAGTCTTTTATCTTTATAAAAAAGATGTCCAAGTTCCGAAAGAGTTGTAAGTTGTTTACCAAAAACATAGATTGAAGATCCAAGACCTGGTCCATATTTTACAAGAAGAAAGTTTTTGTCTTCAGGATGATTTAAGGCATAAATATTTCCTAAACAATCAACGTTATTAAATAAATATTTAGGTAAATCTAAATCGTGAATTTCTTTATATAATTCTGGGAACCTATTTGATATTGCCTCTTTAGAAATAGGGCCTCTATTTGTAACACCTAAAGCAATAATTTTATCGAATTTATTCGAATAAAAATCATGGAAGGATGTATCTTTATCACTCTTGAAATCAATTAAATTTCCAGCCAAATCCATAAGAACAAAATATGCGTGATGAACACGAATATCAACACCTAAAAAATATCCAAATTCTGGATTTAATTTAAGTTTTAGTTCTTTTCTTCCAACTCTTTGCTGATTAATTTTGCTTTCGATAACAATCCCACTTTCTAAAAGAGGCTTCATTGTTAAAGTTAATGCAGCATTTGTTAAAGATAATTTCTTTGCAAGTAAAGATCTAGACGATTCTTTTTCAACAAAGAGTATCTTTATAATTGATTTTTGTGTTTCCGTGAAGTTTATCATAATAATAGTATAACACCTGAAATGAATAATAACACGCAGGTGATTTTCATAAATACGTTCTTGGATAATTTAGGAGCAATAATTGAACCTATCAAAATTGATAGAACAGTTGCAGCTGCTCCAATCAAGAATAAAATCCAAACGTGGGTTAAGAATAACCCTTCAGCTAATTGCGTTGCAAATAAAATTGAATTTAAAATAATCCATAAAAGCGAAAGTGTTGACCTAAACTTATTTTTTTCTCTAATTTCATGAAGTCCATATATAACAACAAAAGGACCACCAGATACATAAAGTTTATGAACAATACCACCAATTACTAAAAAGATTATCATCAGCCATTTTGGTAAATTGACTTTTTCAAAATTAATAAAGAAAAATAAAATGCTTATAACAATAATTATTCCACCATAAATATAAAGAAGAATTTTATTGTCTCCTAAAAACATTTCGACTAAAAATCCAAGTCCAAAACCAATGCCAACAGAAATGATAATCGTAATAAAATGCTTCCAATCAATATCTTTAAAATGGAAAATAACGATATATAAAGATACTAAAAGAGCAACAAGATTTAAAACGGGTTTTGCAGTATCGGCACCTTCAAGTTTAATTGAAAAAGGCATCGCTAAAACTGTACCTGCAAAACCTGTTATGGTTTGTATGATGTTGCTTATAAAAATAACGAGTATAAACAAAAAATCATAAAGCATAATTAATATTCAACTTTAATATTTTCACCAACTATTCCAATGTAAGCGCCATTATTCGCTTCTTTTGTATCTTTATGAGCAAATAACCACTTATTAACTTTCCAAAGTTTTTGATCAAACTTTGGCTTTTCTTCAAAATCCATATTTGTCTTATCGCTTAAAATAACAAGACAATGGAATCCATCATCACTTAATTTACATGGCGAATAATGAAACACATATGGATTAACAACGATTGCTTCGCCTTTTTTAACTAAAAAGGCTTTAATAATTGTCGAATCTAAAAATCCATCAACAATGTCATCTTGAGTTGCTAGAAGAAGAACTAAATCTTCAGCAGCAACATTTACTTCAGGACAAGTATGATATTCTAAACAATTCAAAAGTGAGTTATAACCATTGCAATATCCAACTTCAATATCACTACCACCATATATGGTTTCTTTAAGTTCATCAATGCATTTTAATTGATGCATTGGGGCTTCATCACGCACATAGAGATTTTTACCAACTTCAGGCATCTTTGCCTTTTCTTTTAAATAAGAAACTACATCACTAGTATCAATATTTTCTAAAACATAGCCATATTTTTTAAATGATGGACTAGAGACACTTTCTATTTTCATCAATTACCTCCCAACCCATAATATGAGCTAAATATTGAACAGCTTTTTTATATTGAACATATCCCATAATAACGTGATGGGCTACTCCACTATATGCAACTGTATCAACAACTTCATTGATTGGTCTATCAAAAACTACTTTTGCATAAGTTCCTGATAAATCTTTTGTCATATTAAAAGCTTCGCCTTCTTCATAATAAATTCTTGTTTTGTTTCTCGCTGTATCAATACGAAGAATTGACATTTTTCCTGCCTTTAAAACGAAATCTGCAGTAACGCCTTTCCCTCCGGCAAAGTAGGTCTCAAGCGATCTATTGCATGCGTGATCCCATAAATTGCATGGGGCTACACCATCATGCCACAAAAGAGCGTAATTTTCTTCATAGTTGACTTGTGAAAGGTCAGCCATGAAAGGAGTGGCTTCACCAGCTGCTTTTACAGCAACCATACTTAATGCAGCTTCAATATCGCCTTCACAAGCAAGTAAAATTCCTCTTGATTGTAAAACTGACATCATAGCGCATGGAGAAACTCCATAATTTTTTGCAAATTCTGGCCAACAACGGATTGCAACAACATCTAATCCTTTTTCTTTCATGAACTTTTCGGCAACAACAATTAATCTAGAAACTTGTCTAACTTGAGTATCATTAAGTTTCTTACAATCAAATAATTCTCTTAAATTCTTTTCTTCTTTATCGATTTCTTCCTCACTAGCTTCGCCACCAAAAAAATCGCTTAATTCAAAATGAGAAATTAAAATTCCAAGTTCTTTATAAAGATGAAGTTCATCAACTCCAACATTATAGAAACCTTGAGCATGGAAACCAATTAAACCAACATTTGAATTTTCAAGAGCAGTTTTCATTTTAATTGCTGTAAGCCAATCATGATCAATATCATCGCCAACATAAACAACAAAATTATCAACACCACCCTTATAAAGATTCGATGCATTGAGGTTTACACCACATACGGCATTAAGTCTAATTTTTCCTCCATCATAAGGAAGTTCATTATAGCCTTGAAGTAAAACTGGTTTTTTAACAGCATTTTCTAAAATTAAAGCTAAACCTCCAAGATGGAAAGTTGCCGAGACAATAACTAAAGCATCAACGTGTTTTTCAACAAAAAAGTCACCTGCTTCTTTTGCTTCACTATGTTCAATAACCATTGTTGGATAATAGACCCAATCAATAGATTCATCTTCCATAATTTTTGCACATCGTTCTTGATATAATTTAAAAGCTGTCTCATAATCGAATGTTTTTCGTACAAGACAAACAATTCCAATAATAGGTTTTCTCATCTTATTTATCCTCGTTTACAATTTTATATGATGCTGAAAAATCCTCTTTTGCTAACCCTTTTTCCATAGCTTTTTCGTAAATTTCAACAACATGATTTAAACAATAACAATCAGCATTTACTTCGCTTGCCATCTCTTTTGCAAAATGAATATCTTTATTCATATTTGCAACAGAAAAAGCAGTTGGATAAGTGTTAGTGATAATGTTATTCGACTTAGTATCCAAATAGAAGCAAGAAGCTCCGCCATAATTAAAAGCTTCAACAACTTCTTTTTGATCTAATCCTAATTTTTTGGCTAATCCTAAAATTTCATTTACGCCATTTTGAATTTCACCAACTAAAGCATTATGTAAAATTTTCATTTGAAGACCACTTCCATGATCTCCCATATAAATGATATTTTTCCCCATACATTCAAGAATTGGTCTTATTTTTTCATAAACTTCTTTTTCACCACCTACATAAATTCCAAGTTCACCTTTTACTGCTGCAGGTTGAGATTTAACAACTGGGCAATCAAGCAAACTTACTCCAGTTCCTTCAAGTTCTTTAGCAACCTTAATATTAGTTGCTGGAGAAATTGTTGACATATCAACCCAAATTTGGCCTTTTCTAAAATAAGGTTTAATTTCACCGAATAGTTCTAACATATTGTCATTATTTGGAACCATAGAGATGATTACATCAGCAAAATCAACACATTCTTTATAAGATGAAGCAAACTTAAAAGGGGTTTCTTTTTTAAAAATATCAAAACCAATTAAGTCATATTTTTTTGATATATTTGTAGCCATTGGCATCCCCATAATGCCAAGGCCAATAAATGCTACTTTCATATTAGTTTCCTTCGGTATGATCCCATGCATCTTGGAAAACACCAAGTCCATAGGTTGTAAATGGATGGTTGAATGATTCTTCATAAACTGCAAGACCAGCAGTTACAATATCAGCACCCATTTCAGCAGCTTCAGCAATTTGTTTTCCATTTCTAACAGCAGCAACAATAATTTCTGTCTTATATCCTTTTTCTTTATATATATTTACAAGTTCAGACATATAAGGATATGTATCTTCACCACTATTTTCTTTCCAACCAACAAATGGTGAAACATATTTTGCACCAATTCTGCCAGCTTGAATTGCTTGAGATGGTGAAAATACTAATGTTACATTAGTTCTAATTCCTTCTTTTTCTAAGAAATAAGCAGCTTTAACGCCTTCGGTTGTACAAGGAATTTTAATAACAAAATTTTCACAAACACTTGAGATTCTTTTGGCTTCTCTAACCATTTCTTCAGCCTTATCCAAGTGTGGATTTATTTCGACTGATACAGGGAATTTATCCATTCCAATTAAATCATTATCTTCTAACCATTTTTTAATATCTTCAATGGCTTTCATAAATGGTTTACCAGAATTCATAATGTGTTTTGGGTTTGTAGTAACTCCATCAATCTTATAATTTTTATAAGCCTTATCAATTTCATCTATTTTTGCAGAATCAAGAAAGTATTTCATATTTTATTTTCCTCCATTTTCTTTTGATAAACTTTCAAATAACTTTTTAAATTTGCTATCTTTTTTATAGAAAGCAATTGGTAATCCAAGTGGAGATTCAATTTCTCCATGTCCACTTTCTACTTCCTTATTTGTGAAGAATTGAATCCATTCACCTTTTGGAAGATAGTATTTATGTTTTGTTTCGCCTGCTCTTAATACTGGCGAAACAATAACATCTTCACCAAACATATATTCTTTATAATTTGTGTAACATTCTTCTTCATCATAATGAAAGAATAATGGTCTAATCATTGGAATATTGTTTTTATAATATTCATCATAAAGATGTTCTCTATATTTTTTAAGTCCAACAAAATAATTTGTATTTTGTACGAATTCATCATATGTTTTTTCACTATCATATTGAACATTATTCTTTGGTTGATTCCCTTCATGAGTTCTATAAACTGGGGTGAATATATTCAACTCAGACCAACGATTAAATAATTCAGCATCTCTTTTCATTGGATAAAGAGCGGTAATTGTTGTATATCCACCAATATCTGAATGAATAACGCCACATCCAGAACACGCAAGAGAAATTGAAGCAGGAATTACTGAACCTAAACCATATTCATCTGAATAATCAACATGTTGATCACCATTCCACATAGAATTTGTAAATTGGAAAGTATGACCATAAGCAGCTCTTGAGAAATAGAAAATCTCATCTTCTTTACCCAATTCTTTAACTGCATCATAATTACATTTAGCCCACATTGATGGCCATCTATTATGAAGTTTTTCACTTGCTCCGCCATAACAAACTGAATCTGTTGGTAAATATTCACCAAAGTCAGCCATCCATCCAGATAAACCATATTCAATCATGTTTTTCTTGATGATTTCTTTATACCATTCATAAGCTTTAGGATTTGTTAAATCAACAATTGCAGCATTGAATGTTGTAGATTTAATGTGATATACACTACCATCTTTATGACGGATTAAGAAACCTTTTTCTTTCGCTTCTTTATATTGAGGAGCATCTTCTTTAATAAATGTATTGATATATCCTAAAAATCTTACTCCTTCGGAATTAAGTTTTTTGATTATATCCTTTAAATTAGGATAAAGTTTTTCGTTAGCTTCCCAGTTCCAATAAACTTGATATCCAAAACTTGTAACAATGTTTCCACACCAATCTTGACACCAAATACCAGCAACCTTTAAGCCTCTCTTTTTAGCCTCTTCGTATTTTTTAAGTAAAACTTCACTACCACCTTGAATAGCTAAGATTACACCATCATTAACCCATGCAGGAACTTTTGGTTGAGTACCAACAAGTTTTGACAAACTTTCAGCAACTTCTAAAACAGAATTCTCGCAAAGCAATGATATTGATTGAGGTATTTCTCTAAATTTAATTAATAATTCATCTTTTTTAAAAGAAAGGAAACCATAAGTATCTTCATGACAATAGAAAGCATAACCTTTTGATGAAATAAAAGATGGAGTTGAACAATAAGTTTGATGTTCTTTATAAGGAGTCTTAAAATCTGGATTTGGTCCTTTAAATTTTTCTCTTAATTGCTTTTTAGCAATCTTTAAAACTTGTTGATGTTCACTAACCCAAATTGGTACATCTTTCCCTTTTAAATCAAGAGCGGCATATTGTTCTCCACAACCATAAATATGCTCATCTTCGAATGTTTTAAATCTTAAAGTAAATCTATTAAAACCATTATCGACATGAAAATGTAATTTAATAAATGGCTCAGTATCAACTATTATTTCTGCTTGAACTTGACCATCTGTGAAAATATATCTGTTTTCATCTTTAAATGAAAAAGTTAACTTTCTTCTACCTTTAATATTATCTTTTGTTTTAAAAGATCCACGAGACATCTTATATCTTGCATTTCCTTTTGAAATTACAAGATAGGCTTCACCATTTGTTAATTGGTCTAAGAAATACTTCTTCAACTCTTCTTTATTCATGATTTATCCTTTCTATAATGAATATTTCATTAATTAATTAAGTGACTTAAAAAATTATAAAATTATTCATTATAAAAGACAATATCTAATCATAAAATATTTGTTTATTTCGAATAAAAATCATATATTACTATCAATTATAGTATATAAACTTTATAAATATTCATAAAAATCTCACGCATTGCATCTTCTTAAAATTAAATCAAAAATCAAAATGTTTTAGAAATAACATTAAGAATTTTATGGTAAACATTAGAATACATCATTAACATTTGCTAACTTAATTGCTGATTCATGCAAATAACTACTTATTCTTTCTTTTTTAAAAGAATCTTCATTTATAAAAAATATTTTGCTTGGTGTTATTAAAAAAATATTATCAAATCGATGATTTACTATATCAATATCATCAATGTCGTTAATGACAAAAATAGCATAATTTATTTTAGTTTTATAAGCATCTAATTGTTTTTGAGATTTTTTAATTTCATTAATAATATATTCCGTTTTTATAAAATCCATAACTAATACTTTTATAAAAAGATTTTCACTTTTTA
>CAVEUG010000059.1:16159-17134 GCA_963618895.1 Slackia isoflavoniconvertens
ATTCAATATTTTTAATTTGCAGTTCTAAACTACTTGCATCAATATAATTACTTATTTCTTCTATAAAAACATTACAATCAACATTTAATGCTTCTGTTATCTTTAGTATATTATTAAAAGAAGCTTTATATACGTTTTTATTATTTCTTGAATAACTTTTTATAGTTTCTTTTTTTAATCCTGTTAATACACTTAATTCATAAATAGTTATTTTTCTATCTTTGAGCAATAAGGATAGGACACTCTTTTTTCCTATCAATTCTGAAAAATAATCATATAATTCTCGCCAATCCATTTCATGATAAGCATCAAACATATATGACATTTTATCGATTGGAAGATATAAAAATATAAATTCCATTGATTTATGATATTTAAAAAATAATCTTAAATAAGCTTCGCCTAGCCACATCGATAATGTATTTGTTTTATCTAGCTCCACATGATTTAGATCTACTTTATATATTAATTTTAAGATATCTTTTTTTGTAAAATTATTAATAAATGAGTCATCTCCTTTATTTAAATAATTTTTAAAAATTATTGAAGAAGAGATAGATTCTTCAATAAAATTATTTGAAAAATGATTATTAAAACCATAAAAAATAATTTCTCCAAATAAATCGTAAAATTTATATAAATTTGAATAATTAATCATCTTTAAGTATTAAATCCTTTATCTTTTCTTCTTTAGTGTATCGATCATTTAGTTTTAAAGTTTCAAAACGTCTTTCAGCAATATCTCTTCTTTCTTTATAGTGATCATAATAAATAGCATCAACTTCTTCACTGCTAATGAATTTAATTTTAGTAAAAGCTTTTTTGCTCATTAAAGCATATTGAAGGCCGAGATTTCCTAAAGCATAAATTTCTTTTAAAGTTTTTAAAGATATTTCATTATTTAGAAATAACATAGGAAACCTAAAATAGGCATCATCAGCGCGATAACCAATAATTACATCATATTCTTTAGGG
>CAVEUG010000060.1:0-16816 GCA_963618895.1 Slackia isoflavoniconvertens
TGAATTTAGTTAGAAAGATTGAAAAAGAATTAGATTTTTGGAAAGAAGGAAACTCTTCTTTAATTATGTATGGTGCTAGACAAGTTGGTAAAACCTATATTTTAAAGCAATATATTTCCGCTAATTTTAATAATATGTGCTACATTAATTTACATAATAATATTGATGTCATAAAAGCAATTGTTGATTCAAGTGATATTAATGATTTTTTAAGAAGGCTATCCTTATTTAGTGATAAAAAGATCGATAATGAAACATGTATATTTATCGATGAAATCCAAGAATATTATATTTATTTAACAAACCATAAAGAAATTGAAAAATATTTTGATATTATTTATCAAACAAAAACTTTTGTTGTTGAAAATAAAAATAGAATAGTTTTATCTGGATCAGTTTTAAGACTCGAATTAGAACATTTAATAACAGCTCCAACTGGATATTTATTGCAGTTAGAAATGTTTCCATTAGATTTTGAGGAATATTTAATGAACAATAATATTAGTAAAGAAGTAATTGATATTGCAAAATCTGCTTTAAAAGATAATAAAGAAGTTCCTGATTACATTCATAATAGATTTATTTCCTTATTTAATGAATATATATTGGTTGGAGGAATGCCTAAAGCTGTTTCAAGTTATCTTGAAAAAAGGGATTTTAAATCACTTCTATTTGCACACAAAGAAATAGAAGATTATTTGATTAACGATATTATTAAATACACTAACGATGATGAAAAATTAAAAGTTAGAGAAATCTATAATTTAATTCCAACAGAGTTATCAAACCCAACAAGAAAGTTTATTATTTCTGATATTCCTTCACACAATAAAAATAATAGTGAAGTTTTAAGTTTTATTTGGCTAAATAATGCTGGCATTACTATTCCTACTTATATAACTAATGAACCAACAATCCCATTAGTTACTAAATCGAGAAGAAATCAATTTAAGTTATTCTTTGAAGATGTTGGTCTTTTATCTTATAAAATGTTTGATAGTGCGACAAAATTAGCAATTTTGAATAATGAAATTAATATAAATAAAGGATTTATTTTTGAGAATTTTGTTGCCCAAGAGTTACATGCTCATAACTTTAAGGAATTATATTATTATAATTCTAGAAAATATGGTGAAGTTGATTTTGTGCTAGAAATAAACCAGAAAATTCTCCCTATAGAAGTAAAATCTGGTAAAACCAATAATTACCATCGTGCATTAAATACAATTATGGATATTGAGAATTATCATTTAGATAAAGCAATTGTTTTAACGCATGATAATTTAAGTGTTAAAGGGAAGCTTATTTATATGCCTATATATGCTATTTCTTTATTAAGTGAGTTTAGAAAATAAATATCTGGTTATTGCTTATCTTAAAATGCTATTTGGAGTAAAATATTAAAGCGATGAAAACGGAAAATTACGAAGTTATAAATGATCAAGAATTTGAAGGTGAAAGAAGTTTATTTCATAAAAATAAACTAATTTTAAATAATGTTAAATTTAATTTTGGTGAGTCTCCTTTAAAAGAATGTAAAAACATTGTTGTTAATAATTCAATATTTACTTATAAGTATCCATTGTGGTATTCAAAAAACATTGTTGTTAATAATTCAACTTTTGAGGAATTATCTAGAAGTGGTTTTTGGTATAGTAAAAACATTGTTATTAATGATTCTTTATTTAAATGTCCTAAGCTTTTTAGAAGATGTAATAAGATTTCTTTAAATAATGTTGTTTTTGAAGATGGAAAAGAAATGTTTTGGGGTTCTAAAAATATAAAAATCAATAATTTAAAAGCAAATGGTGATTATATGTTTATGAATTCAAAAAATATCGAAATAAAAGATTTTGTTTTGGATGGAAATTATGTTTTTGATGGCGCGAAAAATATTAAAGTTGAAAATGCTACTTTAAATACAAAAGATTCTTTTTGGAACTCTAAAAATGTTGTGGTTAAAAATTCTACAATTTCTGGAGAATATATTGGTTGGAATAGCAAAAATTTAACTTTTATTAATTGCAAAATTGAGTCTTTACAAGGTTTTTGCTACATAAAAAATTTAAAATTAATTGATTGCGAATTAGTTAATACGAATCTAGCATTTGAATATAGTTCAGTTAAAGCAAAAATTAATTCTAAAATAGATTCGATTAAAAATCCTTTAAAAGGGATAATAGATGCAGACGAAATTGGTGAAATTATAATTGATAAAAATTATAAAAGAAAAGGAAATTTAAAAATCATCGAAAGGAACAAAACTAATGAAAAAGTATAATTTTGATAATTTAAAAGATAGAAGACATACTGGCTCTTTAAAATGGGATTGTGGCGATAATGAACTTCCTATGTGGGTTGCCGATATGGATTTTGAAACAATCCCTGAAGTTAAAGAAGCTATAAAGAAAACAGCTGAACTTGGTATTTTTGGATATAGTGATTTAAGTGATGAATATTTTAAGTGCTATAGCGATTTTATCTTTAGACATCATAACTTTTATGTAGATCCAAAAAATATGGTTTATTCAAATGGAGTTGTTCCTGCAATTTCTTCAATGGTTAGAAAATTAACGACACCAGGAGAAAAAGTTTTGGTGTTAGAACCAACTTATAATATTTTTTATAATTCAATTATTAATAACGGAAGATTTGTTGAAACATCAACTTTGAAATATGATGAAAATTATAATTATTCAATTGATTTTGTAGATTTAGAAAATAAGATGAAAGACAATCAAGTTTCTTTAATGATACTTTGTAATCCAATAAATCCTATTGGCAAAATATTATCGAGTGATGAATTGGTCAAAATTGCTGATTTAGCCAAAAAATATAATTTATTTGTAATTAGCGATGAAATTCATAGCGATTTTGTGGTTCCTGGGAAAAAATATGTACCATTTTTAAGTGTTAGCGAAACTGCAAAAGAGATAGGAATTACTTGTGTTTCTGTTTCAAAAACTTTTAATATTGCCGGAATTCAAACAGCATGTGTCTATACTTTTAACGATAGTTTAAGATATAAAGTTTGGCGAGGAATTAACACCGATGAAGTTGGTGAACCAAATATCTTTGGAGAAGAAGTGACAAAAGCTTGCTTAATACATGGTGATGATTACATTAAAGAATTAAATGAATATATTTATGAAAATAAAAAAACTTTTGTAGATTTAATAAATAGTTCTAACTTAAAAATCAAAACTTATTTAAGTGATGCAACATATTTAGCTTGGGTTGATGCAAGCAAATATGGTTTAGATTCTAATTTCTTAACTAAGGATATAAGAAAGAAAACAGGATTAATTCTTTGTAGCGGATCAATTTATGGAAAAAGTGGTGATAAATTCCTAAGAGTTAACCTTGCCACTAGTAAAGATAATGTTATAAAAGGCGCTAATCTTTTAATAAAATATTTTAAAGAAATGGAATAATCTTTAATAATCTAAAAAGTAAGATTTACCAAGCATTAAAATATCTTGCTTTCTCTTGTTCTCGAAAATAATATTTATGCGATTCAATTAAAAAGGAATAAGGATATATAAAAATATGAATTTAAAATTAGTCAAAGCTTCAAAGAAATATGAAAAACAAATTAAAGATATGCTAGATGAATGGTATGCGTCAAAAGAAAAAATAATCCCTTATGCAATTAGAAAAGATGATTACCATGATTTTGAAAATTATTGCAAGAATTTAGAGGTTAAAGAACCATTAAATGGCCTTGTTCCTGATTCAACATTTTTTTGCTTAGATGCTGATAGAAATATCATGGTTGGTGCAGTAAATATAAGACATTATTTAAATGAATCATTGTTTATTAGTGGTGGGCATATTGGTGATGGTGTTAGACCATCTGAAAGAAGAAAAGGAATTGCAACAGAAATGATCGCATTATCTCTTGAAGAATGTAAAAAGTTAAAAATTGATAAAGTGCTGATGGTTTGTTATAAAAATAATATAGGTTCAAAAAAGAGTATTATTAATAATGGTGGTGTTCTAGAAAACGAAATTGAAGTTGAAGATGGAATAGTTGAGCGTTATTGGATAACATTAAAATAATGCAATTTATATTTAATTACCATTATTGCAATGATGGTGAAACGATGGAGAATATTAATAAAAATGCTTTTTTGAATTTAAAAAAGCATTTTATAAAAGAACTTATATAGCGATAAGAGATTATATATTTATTTCATATATGAATTTACCAGCACCAACGATATATTCTTTTTTGTTTAATATAATATTTGCCGTTGTGTTTGATGGAACTTCTATTTCGTAAATAATTTTATTTTTTTCTTTTTTCCAAGAACATGAAACTTTTCCATAAATACTATCATAACTCGCCTTTGCATAAGTTTCTTTTCCCCCAACGATTGGTGAAATAATAAAATGATTTTCTCCATCAATATTAATTCCACACATTCCTCTAATAAGCCATTCACACATTGCGCCTTTAGAGTAATGGTTTAATGAAGCTAAACCTTTTTCTTTTGTGGCATTCCCTTCCCAAGATTCCCAAATAGTTGTTGCTCCATGTTTTACCATAAATAGCCAACCTGGAAGTTTTTCATTTTCTAATAATTTATATGCATATTCAACATTTATATTTGTTAAAACATCCAATATAAATGGTGTAGATAAGAAGCCAGTTCCTAATCTCCAACCATAATTATCAAGAGCTTTTATTAAACGATTTTTTGCATATTCTCCTTGTTCTTTATTTAATAAACCCATGTATAAAGGTCTTACAAGTTTCGCTTGTCGATCTGTATCTAATGTATAACCTTTTTTAGTTACAAGTTCTTGATAAGCTTTTTTAGCGCCTTCACTATATTCTTTTATTTTGTCTAATCTTTTATCATCCTTTTTGTTTAGAATGCTAGCAATTTCTAACACCCTTTTTAAAGTGAAATATGTGTATGCGGTTGATTCTTCAGGATGTGGAGCAGCAAAATCAAACCATTGGAACGCCATGACATCGCTTGGTTCGGCCCATTCCCCATATGATTGGCCACAATTTACAAAATATTTCCTGTTTTTGTGTGACATTGGAACATGTTTTGCATATATTCCACCCCATTTGCCTGCTCTTTTAATCATGAAATTTGCATATTTGATAATGCCTTCATAATATTGTTCAAGCAATCTTTTATCGCCATATCTTTGATAATAATAAAGAGGGATATAGACGCCAGCACAAGCCCAACCAACAGATCCATTCATTACCCACATAATCCAATCTTCATGCGCATATGGAGCAATTTGAGGAAGACGGCCGCTTTTCCATTGTCGATCAAAAATATCGCGTACATGTTTTCTTGCAAATGGTGCATAGTTTACCATGTATGATGCAGTGTTAAAGAATAGTTCGCTATCTCCTGTCCAACCCATTCTTTCTCTTGTTGGGCAATCAGTTGGTACATCAGTGGAATTACTTTTTAATGACCAAAGAGTATTTTTATAAAATTGATTTAATAATGTATTTGAGCATTCAAAAGATGATGTTTCTTCAAATTTACTATATACAGCTATTGCTCTAAAATCTTGAAGATTAAAAGGAATTTCAGTATCAATTTGAGCGTATTTAAATCCTCCAAAATAAAATTTAGGTTTATATTCGTTTAAACCTTCCTTACAAATATAATCAATTTCTTGTAGTGGAGTTTGTTTACCTTTGAAAGTGCACTGAATGTTTTTTAAAGTCAATTCGCCTTCTGAATCAAGCATCTCACCCATTACAATATGAATTTTTTGTCCTTCGTGGGCATTCAGTTTAAATGAGATATATCCTGATAAGTTTTGAGGAAATTCTAACACTGTTTTTCCTTTTGGAGTTTTAATTATTTTTATCGGTTCAAACGTTTCGTTTTCGGTCACTGCAAAATTGTCAGAAGTTGTAAGATTTATTTTTTCATTAACGATTTTTGCTTTTTTAGAATATGATGGATTTTTCCTTGCATCGACTCTTTCACCATCCTTTAAATCAGCAAAAGTTATTGGACCATCATTTGACCAATTCCATGTGTCATCTGAGATTATTATTTGAATAGTGCCATCTTTTTTATAAATTTCAAGTTGTGCAATAAATTTTGTTTGTGTCCCATATGTATTAACTCTACCTTTTGAGCCACTTGAACCACGATACCATCCATCAGCAAGTTCAACAGTTATAGTGTTGGTACCTTTTTTCAATAATTTAGTCACATCATAAGTTTGATATTGAGCCCTTACTCTATAATCAACTGCTCCAGGCGCAAAAACAAAATCTCCAGATTTATGATTATTTATTTTTGCTTCATAGAGTCCACATGCAGATATATATAACCTTGCTTTCTCAACATTATCAACGTTAAATTCTTTTATAAAACAATCAACTGGATATCTGATTTTTTTATTAACTTTATAGTTTCCAGCAATCCATCTAGCATGCCAATCATTTGATGATAATCCGATTTCAAAATTATTTAATTCTGACCATTCACCTTCATTATTTTTTTCATCCCATAATTTAATTTGAAAACTAACAATTGATCGAGATGAGAAATTTCCGTTAAAAGTGTAATTCATTTCATCTGAAAAAACTTTTTCGCTTATGGTACTTTTATTATCAATAATGGTTTTTATTTGATAGGCAGTTTGTTTTTGACCATCTAAACAATTCCAAGTAATTCTTGGTTTTATATTTCCTAATCCGAGTGGATTAATCATATATTCTGTTTTTATATTTATAGCTCTCATAATTTTAACCTTTTATTATTTAGCATTTGCTAAAAGTTCAGCCTGTATTTTTTTGTAATATTCTTCGCCTTTTGCTTTTTCTTTCTCCCAAGCGAGCGATTCTTTTTCGGCCCTCTTTGCTTGGCGAGCTTTTAAAGCTTCTTGTTTTTCTTTTGGTAAACTATCAAATTTCTTTCGCTTCTTTGCTTCTAAAACTTCTTCTTTATGTTTTTCTTTTTCTTCTTTTAATTTTTGCTTTTGAAGTTTATTAGCTTTTTTAGTCTCAGTAACTTTATTATGTTTTTCCAATTCTTCTTCAAAGTTAAGATGTTTCTTTTCACATTTGATTTTAAGATTTTCAGCAAAGGCTTTTTCGTTTTCAAGAATGAATTTTTCTTCATCTTGAGCTGCTTTTATTTCTGGTGCAATCCATTCTTGACCGTTCTTTTCACATTCAATTTTTTGTCTATCTCTAATTGTTTTTTGTTTTTTGGTAATTGTTTTTTCAACGCTAAAGAAAGCAAGTAATATCGCAAGAACTACACCTGTTATGGTTTCTAAACCAACGAAACAAAATGTAATTGCATTTTTAACTGCATCAGGTTGCATAGCACCTATTGTTTTCCCCGCATCATCGATATATGGAGCAATATATCCAGTATTCGCTAATAATAAATTGAAGATTCCAGTACACACACCAACCAAAGCACAAGCTATAACACTATAGACCGACATTGCAAGACCATCGCATCTAACGCCACTTTTCCATTCAAGATGATCAAGTGAATCAGCAAATAATGCCATAAATACGTAAGCACATGGTAAGCCACCAATATTTTTAATAAATTGACCACCAAGAACTATATATAAATTAGTAGGGAACAACCAGCAAATTAAACTGCCAATTGCATATAATACAAATCCCCACATAGTTACATTTCTTTTACCAAATTTTTTAGCAAGTGGCCAAACAAGGAAAATTCCAATTCCCATAGGAATTCCACCTATTACTGAAACTAGAGTTTGTGTAATTCCATCGTTATATGTTCCTAAAACATAATTACAATAATAGACAAGTCCTATATTTTTAAAATGTGTTCCAACTGTATATATAAAGAAATAGATGAAAATAATCCATAAATATTTATCGCCAAAAACTATTTTAAGCTGGGTTTTAAATGGAACCTTTTTAGTTTCAACATCGGTTTGTTCTTCAGTTACTCTTTCTTTTGTAAAATAATATTCGATTAAAGTAAATGGTAGTACTAAGATGCTTAAAACACTCATTACGATAATCCATAAATTTTTATCAATGCCTAAAATTGGCATAACTAACATTGGAAATACTAAAGCAACGACAATTCCACTCATCATAATTGTTGCAATTTGGTTAAAAACTGAAAGACTTCCACGTTGGAGAGTATTTCTTGTTGATAGTGGAACCATTAAGTTATGACTCATATTAAAAATCGTGTAAGAAAATGAGTAGAACAAATTATAAGAAAGCATTATCCAAATAACTTGGACAGTTTCATTTCCTTGAGGAATTGTAAATAATAGAACTCCGCTAATTGCAACTAGAGGAGCAGAAAGCAAAATCCATGGTCTTGCTTTACCTTGTTTAGTTTTGGTTCTATCAATAATATAACCCATTATAACATTAGTAATTGCGTCAATTATTTTTGAAACAATTGGGAATATTGTTAAAAATAAACCACCCCAAACAGTTGTAAGATTTAAAACATCAGTATAATAAACGTTCAGGTATGTGGCTAAGACTGCATTTAAAAGTAAAGCTCCGCAAGGCCCTAATAGGTAACCTAACCACTTTTCTTTTGCTGTAACATTTTGTGAGTGAATTCTTGAATTAAAGAATCTACCAGATAATAAATTTTCTTTCATAAATATTAGTTCTCCTTATTTTCATCTTTTGGAAGTTTTGGTGCAATATATGGTTTAGATAATTTTTTAAATGCTTTAACATAATGACCGTTCCCAAAATCTACAAAGAATTCCCCTAAATTATATGGCATAGAATCTCCTGCTGAGAATGATAGAGATCTTATACAATTTGTTTCAAAAATTTTATATAGAAAGCGGGCCCCCTTAATTGAATTCTCTTTTTTGATTCCCTCTTTCATCATTTTTGCCTTCATAAGTTGAATTTTTGAAACCATCGTTAACATTTTAAACAATAATTTACCACTTAAAGTTTTTCTAAAGTCTCCAAATCTTGTATCAATTGTGAATGGAGTAATTTTAGGAATTTCAGGGATCTTCCTTTTTATTAATTTTTCGAAAACTTCATCACTTACTTCTTTTGGAATCTCGTATTCTTCAAGTACTTCTTTAGAATATGGAGATTTTACAATTTCTCCTTCAATCTCAATTGGCTCTTTAAGTTTTATGTCAGTAGATGATGCAGCAACAAGAATTTCATATGTGCCACTTTCTAAAATCCATCTTTTTTCATCGATATTATAGTAGCATAAGTCGTTTATATCAAAAGTCATACTCACTTCTTTTTGCTCTAATTTTTTAAGATATACCTTTGAAAATGTCCTTAATTCCTTTTCAGCCTTGAAAACAGAAGAATTTTTGTTGTTTTTAACATATAGTTGGATGATTTCTGCTCCATCATAATCTCCAATATTTTTGATTCTACATGAAACATTCACTTTATTTTTGTCTTTTATAACTTTTAGATTTGAATATTCAAATTTGGTATAACTTAATCCAAATCCAAATGGGTATCTAGGTTTTATATTTGATTTATCGAATTTTCTATATCCTATATAAATACTTTCTTTATATAATTCTTGAATCGATTTACTGTAATTATTTGCATATAAGACATCTTCATATTTCATAGGCCAAGTTTCTGCAAGTTTTCCTGATGGACAAACTTCTCCAAATAGTAATTTAGCACAAGCTTCTCCGCCATATTGGCCTGGCAAATACATGTGAAGAATTGAATCTATATTATTTTCAAATGGAAGTTCAATAGGGGATCCACCAAATAAAACCAAAATAATTTTTTTCTTTCCTTTTATTAAAGCGTTGATTAAATCTAATTGGTTTTGAGCAATGTTCATATTTTCTCTATCGCCACCTTCACTTTCTGTTAGATCAGTTAATCCAGCAAAGACAACAATTTTTTCATATTTTTTAGATTCAACGATTGCTTTTTTGAGTAGTTTTTTATTGGTTTTTATAATCGAAGACTTATATCCTTTATTATATACATATTTAATATTTCTTTTATCAAATGCGTCTTTAGGAGTAATGGTTGAAGTTGGATTAATCATTGAACTTCCCGATCCTTGAAAACGCATTTTTTCAAATAACTCACCAACAATATAGATTTCTTCGTCTTTATTTAATGGTAAGGAATTATCATCATTCTTTAACAAAACAGCTGAATCAGTCGCTATATTTTCAGCTATGATACTATGATTTTCAATATTGAAAGAATTTATTTTTTCATTGAATCCATATTTGTCAATTGCTTCTAAAATCCTTGAACATGTTAAATCTATGTATCTATCTTCTAAAGTTCCGTTTTTAATAGCATCAAAAACTTGTTTTCTTAAAAATGATACACTTCCTGGCATTTCAAGGTCCAACCCATTTTTAATTCCATTAATTCTATTATTTGCCGCTCCCCAATCTGTCATAGTAAAACCCCTAAATCCCCATTCACTTCTTAAGACATCATCAAGTAGCCATTTGTTTTCTGAGCAATATTCATCATTAATTTTGTTATAAGCGCACATGATACTTGCTGGTTGTGATTTTTTAACAATTATTTCAAATGCTTTTAAATAAATTTCTCTTGCGGTGCGTTCATCAATGACGCAATTACCATTAAATCGATAATTTTCTTGTGAATTTACTGCAAAATGTTTTGGGCATGCGCCAACGTTTTGGGATTGAAGACCATCAACAAAAGAAGATGCAAGCTCACCGGTTAATAGCGGATCCTCACTATAATATTCAAAGTTACGACCGCATAAAGGATTTCTTTTAATGTTTATAGCAGGACCTAAAAGAATATGAACATCATAAAATCTACATTCTTCGCCAATTGCTTTACCCATTGCATATAAATTATTTTTGTTCCAACTATTTGCAACAGTTGCGGCGGTAGGGAAGGCGGTTGCTGGTTCGGAGAGAGAAACACCATTATCTTTTTCAGTTAATTGTTTTCTTAAACCATGTGGACCATCACATAGACAAAGAGAAGGAACCTCAAGTCTAGGTATAGAATTTGTGTACATAAAATCAGTACCTTGTACCAAGGCGGCTTTATCTTCAGGAGTCATCGCCTTTAATATTTTTGAAATATCCATAAAGGAACCTCGCTTTTATTTAATTGAATTATAACTCGTGTTAGATTTTAGTATTGCACATTTGTCTCTAATATGACATATTTGTATAAAAGGAGAGAATTTATGAAAGATCTCGATTTGGAGTATATATGTACTGTGATGGGAAATTTATGTGGAATTCCAATTCGTATTTATGAAGATGAGAAGCAAGTTTTTTATCATTCAGTAGTAAAGCTTGCAAAAGATCCAATAAATCTAAATTTAGATGATATTCTTTTAGTTAAAGATCGCGTAGGAAATTTTGTTGATTCATATTTTTCATATTATGGAATTGTTAATAGTGAAAACAAAAAAATAGTTTTAGGCCCAACTAGACAAATTCCGTTATCGGACCAGGAATTAAAGGAAATTGCTTTTAAAGTAGATATATTAAATGATGATGTTGATGAATTTATTAATTCAATGAAAACGATTATTCCAATGCCTTACGAAAGTATTTTACAAATTCTATGTGTTTTAAATTACATTTTAAATGATGAAAAAGCCAAACTAAAAGATGTTGCAATTATAGAAGAAAAACAAAAAGAAATTCAAAGTATTATCGAAAAATCAAGAGTTGAAAAGGATGATTCTATTGAGAATAGTGGAGATATACATAACACTTTAACAATCGAAAAAACAATAGAATATATTGTTTCAAAAGGGGATATAGAAGCCTTAGAAAAATATTTAATAAAGGCTCCTGCTGTTAGGGGAGGTCAAGTAGCTCAAAATCAATTAAGACAGGTTAAAAATATTTTTATCGTTACTGCAACATTGGTTTCAAGAGCTGCTATTAATGGTGGTATGGATGCAAATGATGCATTAAGTTTAAGTGATATGTATATCCAAAAATGTGAAGCATTAAATAATTTTGATAAAATAATGAATCTTCAATATGGGATGGTTGTAGATTATACAACAAGAGTTAATACAATTCGAAAAGGCAAGAACCCAACTAAACTTTATTTAGATGTTGCAAATTATGTTCATAAACATTTATCTGAACCTATAACCACTGAAAAAATGGCATATGATTTAGGAATTAGCAGAAGTCACTTATCAACAAAGTTTAAAGAGGATACTGGAGAAAATTTATACGACTTTATTACTAAGGAAAAAATGTCAGAAGCAAAAAGACTTTTAAGATATACCGACAAATCTTTAACTGCTATTAGTTATTATTTAGGCTATTCTTCCCAAAGTCATTTTAATAGAACTTTTAAATCTGTAACTGGAAAAACTCCTAATGATTATCGATTTAAAGAGCATTAATGAAAAAAGCATCTTTTAATCGATGCTTTTTTCATTTAAAACTTGATAAATTATCTTCTAAGATTTGCTATTTTTTTATGTTATTCAAACTCAATTGTTGCAGGTGGTTTACTTGTAACATCTAAGAGTACTCTATTAACACCTTGAACTTCATTTACAATACGAGTTGAAATTTTAGCGAGTATATCATATGGAATCCTAGCAAAATCTGCAGTCATTCCATCAATTGATGTAACTGCTCTAATTGCAATTGCATATGAATAAGTTCTTTCATCTCCCATAACACCAACACTTCGCATGTTGGTAAGGGCAGTAAAGTATTGCCAAATATCTTTTTCTAAATGATTTTTTGCAATTTCTTCTCTTAAGATTGCATCGCTATCTTGAACAATTCTAATTTTTTCTTCAGTAATTGAACCGATTATTCTGATAGCTAAACCTGGTCCTGGGAATGGTTGTCTCCAAACTATATTATATGGAAGACCTAATTCTAAACCTAAAGATCTTACTTCATCTTTAAATAAAATATTTAATGGTTCGATTAATTTGAATTTCATGTCTTTAGGTAAACCACCTACGTTATGGTGGGCCTTAATTCTTTGCGCGGTTCCAGTTCCTGATTCAATAACATCAGTATAAAGTGTGCCTTGGGCTAAGTAATCAAATTCTCCTAATTTTTTAGATTCTTCATCAAAGCAATAAATAAATTCGTTACCAATTATTTTTCTTTTAACTTCAGGGTCTTCAACATCTTTTAGTTTTGTTAAAAATCTATTTTTTGCATCGATTTTTATTACATTCATATCAAATGGTTTAAGAGATTCCATTACCAAATCTCCTTCGTTTTTACGAAGTAATCCATGATCAATGAACATACATGTTAATTGTTTCCCAATGGCTTTTGAAAGTAAAACGGCAACAACTGTTGAATCAACTCCTCCTGATAACCCACAAAGAACTTTTTTATCTCCAACTTCAGCGCGGATTTTTTCAATTTGAATATTAATATAATTCGCCATTGACCAATTATCGTTAGCTTTACAAATATTAAATACAAAGTTTTTTATTATATCTAATCCATAAACGCTATTTCTAACTTCAGGATGGAATTGAACAGCATATATATTTTTTTCGGTATTTTCTATACTTGCAACAAGTCCAGCAGAACTTTTAGACACTAAATCAAAACCATTTGGCAAAGATTCAACATGGTCTCCATGACTCATCCAAACATCTTGTTCTTTTGGCAAAGAATCAAATAAAAGCGAATCTTTTATAATGCTAATTGTATTTAAACCATATTCTCTAATTGAACCACGACTGATTTTCCCACCGAACTTTTTAGAAATTAATTGCATTCCATAGCAAATTCCTAAAATAGGGATGCCTAATTCAAATATTTGTGGATCGACATCAAATGCATCAACATCATATACAGATTTTGGGCCTCCAGAAAATACAACGCCCTTTACATTGCCCATCTTTTTTATTTCTTCAGCCTTTATAGTGTGAGGTAAAAGTTCTGAATAAACATGCATATCTCTAATACGACGGGCAATTAATTGGTTATATTGTGAGCCAAAATCCAAAACAATAATCTTATCAAACATAATTACTCCTTAAAATAATTAGGCGCTTCAACAGTTATATTAACATCGTGAGGATGACTTTCTTTTAAACCAGCAGCAGTAATTCTCATAAACTTGGCGTTCTCTTTTAATGTTTCAATGTCTTTGCAACCACAATATCCCATGCCGCTTCTAATACCGCCGCATAATTGATAAATGGTATCACTTAATGCTCCTTTAAATGGAACACGGCCTTCAATACCTTCAGGAACTAATTTCTTTGCTTGAGTATTTTTATTTTGGAAATATCTATCAGCGCTACCTCGTTTCATGGCTGCTAAAGATCCCATTCCAACGTATACTTTAAATTTACGACCTGAAAAAATAACTTCATCACCTGGGGCTTCAGTGCATCCTGCAAGCATTGATCCAAGCATGACGCAATCGCCACCTGCGGCTAAAGCTTTAACAATATCACCAGATTGTTTAATGCCACCATCTGCAATTACAGAAATTCCACGAGATTTGCAATATTCATAAACATCACCAACAGCTGTAATTTGAGGCACACCAACTCCAGCAACAATTCTAGTTGTACAAATAGATCCTGGTCCAATACCTACCTTGACTGCATCAACACCTGCATCTATCAAATGTTTTGCAGCTTCGGCAGTTACAATATTTCCAGCAACTAAATCTAATTTTGGGAATTCTTTTCTGATTTCTTTAACAATATTTATGACATTTTTAGAATCTCCATGAGCTGAATCAACGGTGATAATGTCTACACCAGCTGCCACAAGCGCTCTAACTCTGTCCATTGTATCTGGTCCAACTCCAACTGCAGCCCCGCAACGTAAACGACCATGAGAATCTTTACATGCGTTAGGGAAATTTTTAGCATTATCTATATCTTTGCTTGTGAGAAGACCAATTAAATGATTTTCTTTATCAACAATTGGCAGTTTTTCAATTCTATTTTCCCAGAGTATCTCTTTAGCTTCATCAAGGGTCGTTCCTTGAGGAGCTGTTAAAAGAGGCATTTTTGTCATAACTTTACTAACAGGAGTATCATCAATTTTTAAATATTTAATATCTCTATTTGTAATAATTCCTTGGAGTACATTATTATCATCAACAATAGGAAGTCCTGAAATTTTATAATTTTCCATAATTTCAGCGGCTTCTTTTACTGTATGTTCACCTTTCAAAACTATTGGATGTGCAATCATTCCAGATTCATTCTTTTTAACTAAATCAACTTCATGAGCTTGATCTTCAATCGACATATTCTTATGAATAAATCCAAGACCTCCTTCACGAGCAAGAGCAATTGCCATTTTAGATTCAGTTACAGTGTCCATTGCAGCTGAAACTATAGGAATATTTAATACAATATTTTTAGTTAAGTGGGTTTTAATATCAATTTGCATACCAACAACCTCGCTGTATTGTGGTACTAATAAAACATCATCATAAGTAAGGCCTTGTCTTATATCATCAAATTTCATAGTTTTGCTTCCTTTCTATTGTAATTTTCGACAAAAAAACAACGTTAGATTTTTCCTAATGTTGCTCCTTTAATTTAATTTTTTGTCTTTTCATTGCGCACTCCTCCATACTTTAAAAGTAAGGAGATAAACATGTAGTCTTGAAATTCCGGTTTCAAGGTAGAGACTCGCTTACCAATTAAAGCTAATATACAAGTTGCTAAACATTATAAATTATTCAGATGTAAATTTAATACTATTTTGTCGCTTAATAGGTGAGTTTTTAAGACTAAAATAATATTAAGGTTTTAATTTTTAGCATTTTATAGAATTTTTGTATAAAAGAAACTAATTAAATGTATTGCCCAATTTGTTTACATATTTTCTAAAAATAGGAAAGTTAGTAAAAAAACATAATTTAACCGTGAAATTTTTAGGCTTAATTAAAACAAAATGAGATATTTATCATCAATTTTGTTATTATGAAAGATAGGAGTTAAGGAATTAATTATGAAATTAGGTATTATTGGTCAAGGTGCTGCTTCATTATTTTTAAGTCTAGCATTAATAAAAGAAAATAATATTGATATAACTATTATAGATAAAAATGAAAAGCTCTTTAAGAAACTGTATGCAACGGGAAATGGTCGCTGTAATCTTGGAAATTTCAAGCTTGAATGTCAAACTTTCAATAATGAATTTGCTTTTGATTTATCAAAAAAATATGATGCAAATTCTCTTATTTCATTCTTGAGCGAATTTGGGATTTTGACTAGAACTATCGATGAATCTTTGATTTATCCATATTCCTTAAGCGCTAAATCTTTGATTGATTATTTAATTTTTTATCTTAAAAAACGAAATGTTAATTTTATTAATAATACTGAAATTGTTGAATATAAATTAGAAAAAGATAATAAGATTAAGGTCATATCAAAGGATAATAATGAATTTGTTTTTGATAAGCTTGTTATCGATACTGGAGGAAAGTCATCTTTAAATTTAGGAACTGATGGATCATTTTTTGAAATTTTAAAGAAACATGGTTATGAGATATCTTCATTATATCCAGGATTAACACCAATCAAAGTTAAGGAAAACATTAAAGAACTTGAAAATGAACGTATTAAGGTAGTTGCAACTTTGATAAATGATGAAAAAGAATTATATAAAGAGAGTGGGGAAGTGATATTTAAAAAAGATGCATTAAGTGGAATCGTAATGATGGATTTTTCATCAATTATTGCTAGAAATTTTAATTCTATTGATAGTGTTCTAATTAAATTTGATTTGTTTAAAGATTATTCAAGAGATGACTTATATAAATTATTTAAAAAAGATAATAATGATAATGTTCCATTCCTATATGGTTATTTCTCAAAGAAGGTTG
>CAVEUG010000061.1:0-6750 GCA_963618895.1 Slackia isoflavoniconvertens
AAATCAAAGCTCAAACATCATTAGATGCTTTAAAGAAATTATCATCACCAGAATCAACGGTAGTTAGAGATGGCAAAAGATTTAAAGTTAAATCAAGTGATCTTGTAATCGGTGATGTAGTCATACTTGAAGAAGGCGACACTGTAGGCGCAGATTTAAGATTAATTGATGCAAAAAACTTAAAAGCTAATGAATCAAGTTTAACTGGAGAAAGTGTACCAGTTGAAAAGGATTCTGAAATTGTTTTCTCTAAAAATGTAGGAATTGGCGACCGTTTAAATATGGTTTATATGTCTACTCCAATTACTTATGGTAGAGGAGAAGGCGTTGTTGTTTCTACGGGAATGGAAACTGAAATTGGTAAAATTGCTAAAGCTATTGATGACGAAGAAGATGAGGAAACTCCACTTCAAAAAGTATTAGCAAAACTTTCAAAAGTTTTAGGATACATTACTTTAGCAATTGTTGTTGTTGTTTTACTTGTTGACATCGTTTGGATTTTTGTTGATGGCGATGGTTCAAATATTGAATCATGGATTGAAGCGGTTTTATCTTCTATTGCTCTTGCTGTTGCTGCAATTCCTGAAGGACTTGCTGCTGTTGTTACAATTGTTTTATCAATCGGTGTTCAAAGAATGGTTAAAGCAAACACTGTTGTTAGAAAATTGCCAAGTGTTGAAACTTTAGGCGCAGTTAGTGTTGTTTGTAGTGATAAAACTGGTACTTTGACTCAAAATAAAATGACGGTTGTTGAGGCTTATGTAGATAATGCTTATTTTGAGGCAAAGGATTTTAATAAAGAAAAAGATTGTGAAGAATTAAAATTCTTAGCAAAAGGTATGTCTTTATGTAGTAATGCTACAGTAGACGAAGGAAGTTATGGAGATCCTACTGAAATTGCTCTTGTTGTATTTTCAAATAATTTTGATATGCATAAGAAAGATTTAGAGAATATAACTCCTAGAGTTGATGAACTTCCATTTGATTCAGTTAGAAAAATGATGTCAACTCAACATAAGGTAAATGAAAAAGAACATATTATCTATACTAAAGGCGCATTAGATAGTGTTTTAAAATATACAACTTCTATTTTAGAAAATGGAAAAGTTAGAGAAATTAAGCAAGAAGATATTGATAATATTTATAAAGCAAATACATATTTCAGTAATAAAGCTTTAAGAGTTTTAGCTCTTGCTTACACTAAAAAAGATAAAATTGCTGAAGAAGACTTAATTTTTGTTGGTCTTGTTGCAATGATTGATCCTGCTAGACCTGAAGCAAAACCAGCTGTTCAAAAATTTAAAGAAGCTGGAATTACTACAGTTATGATCACTGGAGATCATAAAGATACAGCATTTGCAATTGCTAAAGATTTAGGCATTGCTACAGATAAAAATCAATGTATGATGGGCGAAGACATTGATAAATTATCTTTTGAAGAACTTAAAGAAACTTGTAAGAGTGTAAGAGTATTTGCACGTGTTTCTCCAGAAAATAAAGTTAATATTGTTAAAGCATTTGAAGCAAATGGAAATATTTGTGCAATGACTGGTGATGGTGTTAATGATGCTCCAAGTTTAAAAGCTGCAGATATTGGTATTGCAATGGGAATTACAGGAACTGATGTAGCAAAAGGCGCTGCAGATATGGTTTTAACTGATGATAACTTTGCAAGTATTGAAAAAGCAGTTGAAGAAGGAAGAGGAATTTACGCAAATATTAAGAAAACTGTCTTATTCTTATTAAGTAGTAATATTGCTGAAGTTTTAGGAATGTTCTTTATTGTTTGTGTTGGTCTTCCTGCTCCATTTATTGCAATCCATTTACTTTGGGTTAATTTAATTACTGATAGTTTACCAGCTATTTCACTTGGCATGGATCCAAAAGATCCAAACAATATGAAAGATAAACCACGTGATCCAAAAGAAGGCATCTTTGCTCGTGGTGGACTTGCAATTACTGTTGGTTATGGTGCTTCAATTACTGTTGCTGTTTTGCTTGCCTATTTTAGCTGCGCATGGTTGAACGGAGCTTCTACCTTCATGGATATCAAAAGTTTATATGAAGCAAATACAGATGTATTGCATCAAGCACAAACTATGGCATTCACAACTCTTGCATTTGCTGAATTATTCCATATGCTTGGTATGAGTAATGTTAATAAATCATTTGTTCATATTTTCAAAAATAAGAATTGGATGATGGCTGTTGCTTTCTTTGCAGGTATTGCTCTTCAATTATTGGTTATTGAAGTTCCTGTAATCAGATCTGTATTTTATACTGCAAATTTAGACCTTCATGAATGGATTATTACCTTATTACTTTCAATTTCACCATTGATTGTTCATGAAATTGTTGTATTCTTTAAATTCTTAATTAAGAAATCATCAAAGAAAGAAAGTATTTAATGCAACCTTATAAAAAGTTTGAAAAATATTTTATAGAAACTAAAGATATACTAAGACAAAAAGAAGATGAATATTTTGTCTTAGTATATTGGACTAATTGTCCTCATTGTTTAATTATTGTTAATACAGTAAGTAAATATATAGAATCAAACCCTAAGATTAGATTATATTTGCTTGATTTTACTGGTGAACAAGACTATATACTTTTTAAAGATGCAATTAAAAGAGATAACGAAACCAACAATGATTTTATTAAGAGGTATTCACTTGATTCTATTGGGGCAAAAACCGTAAAAGATATTAATTATTATTTTGTTCCTATGTTATTGCATATAAAATCAAGCAAAGTTTATAATTGTATTGTTTTAGAAGAAAAAATTGAGGACTATTTAAACAATTATGAGAAATAAATTTAAATTCATTTTATTTCCAGTTATTTGCTTTTTGTCATTATGTGGTTGCAATATTAATAACTACGATGATATTGATGAAACTAGAGAATATGATGATTATCTAGGTAATTACATTTCTCTTGATAATTTTTATCATAATGATGAAAGATATGGTGTTTATCTTTTTGGAAAATATTGTAGTTATTGTAACAATATTAAAACCAGTATTTTTAATTATGCAGATTCTGTAAATAATGGCGATAAACATAATCTAGATAATTTTTATTTTTTTGAGTTCCAATCTTATAATTCGGATGAAGGACAAGAGCAAAGAAGCAAATTTAAAACAAAACCTGAGGATTTTAACACCTATAGCGATGATGAAAAAAATAAATTAATTGAGAGCATGTTGAATGCTAAACCAACAAAATTATCTGAAACTTATTTTTTATCTACCCCTTCAATTTATGTTATTGATGGTGGAGTTTTAGTTGATGTTATTAGGGGATCAAATTCTGTTCCTAATTGGTTAAAAACTCACTAATGTTTCTTGAAGAAATCAATTATTTCATTATTTGTAATTAATGCTTCTTTAGTATCGGGATACGTTACATTATAAACATGTTGTAGGTTTGGATCTTTATTGAATTTGAATTCAACAAGAGATCCTTTTTTCTTTAAATCTTCAAATAATCTAAACGATTGTTCTTTAAAGTATTTATCTCCTTCTGAACTAACAAGAATAATAGGTGGATAAGTAACTAAATCTTTATAGTTTTCAAAAGATACATGTTTATATAAATAAGTGCTCTTTTTTCCAACAAAGACTTTTAGAAGAAAATTGGTTGCCAAGTTATTTATAATTTTATTCTTAGCTAAATGCATCGAATGCATGTATGAGACCGGATGATTTAGTTCAAAAGCACGGATGGACAATGGACATTTTTCTTTAAAAAATGCATTCTCACTCATGCACAAGCCTTCTTGTAGTCCTTGGTTTTTCATTATTGCGTATGAAAAAAGTGCAAGCATTGCACCTGCTGAATCGCCAGCAACATAAACATTATTTAAGTCGATAAACATTTCTTTTGCATGTTTATATATGTAGTAATAACAATTAAATATATCGGTTATTTGATCATAAATTGTGTAAGGCACGCATAATCTATAAGACATACTAATAACAGTGAAATTTGATTTAGAAAGGTGCATACAAAAGTTACGATTAAGTTCTTTGTCACCACTTACCCAAGCCCCGCCATGTATATCAATGATTGTTGGGAGTGGGTGCTTTGTTCCTTCTGGATAATAAACATTCATTTCATTCATTTTTTGTTTTTTATCAAAATAGTTATGAGTTTCTTTAATGATTCCGGTTGGCAAAGTTTCAGTACTTAATCTACAAGAAATTTCTTTATCCATTTCTTCTTTAACTTTGGCAAATCTTTTTTCTAAAATTTTCATCTTATTTTCCCCATATGAAATTATAATCAAGAAATTTTATTTTACTATTTACGAATATCATTTCTTCTATCTTTAGAGATGACATTTCCCTTTAGAATTTTGAAATTTCTAAATGTATGCAATTCTTTATTTTGATAGAATATTGCAAGAGGTATTCACAATGTTTCAAAAAACAAAAATTTTAATATGTTATTTAATATGTGGTATGTTATTTTCTTTAGTTGGTTGTGATAATGAGAATAACGAAATTAAAGATGTTGAAGGCGATATAAATATTTATGCCCTTAATGATTTTCATGGAGCATTTGAAAAAACAAATACAAGCCCTGGATTTAGCGCAATTGGCAACTATTTATACAATGAAAAATTTAGCAATCTTGATTCTACAATTATTTTATCTAGTGGAGATATGTGGCAAGGAACTGTCGAAAGCAATTTAAATCATGGCGCAATGATTACTGAAGCAATGAATGCAATAGGCTTTGATTCGATGACTATTGGAAACCATGAATTTGATTGGGACGAAGGATATATTCAATATAATAAAAGTTTAATGGATTATCCCTTGCTTGCTTGTAATATTTTTTATTCAGGAACAAATGAAAGACCGGATTATTTAGATCCATATACTATAATTAAAAAAGGTGATTTTAAAATTGGTATTATTGGTGCTGTCAAGGAAAATATGGGTAGCTCCATATTGAGGAGTATTTCAAATAAGTTTGATTTTCTAGACCCTATAAGTTTTATAAAAGAATATAGCGATATTTTATTTGCTGAAGAGGATTGTGATGCTGTAATAGTTTCAACTCATGATGGTGACCATACTGTATATACAACACTAAATGATATTTCCCCGGTAACTAATAGAAGATATGCTGATTGTTTATTTTTGGCTCATGACCATCAAACACAGAATGGTTATATCGGAGCTATTCCTTACGTTGAAGGTGGTTCTAGCGGAACTAAAATTTCTAAAGTTACAATTCACATTGAAAGGAAAGATGGACAATCAAGTGTAAGTAGTGCTAAAGGCGAAATAATAAGCACACTAAATAATTGTTCTGGAAATCTTGATGCTATTGATGAAGTTTATGAAAAATACGCTCCAGAAATTGAAAAAATCAAAAATGAAGTTGTTGGTTATGCTCCTAAATATTTAAATAGAACCGAAGTTGCACAAGCCGCAAGTGAAGCAATTATCCATTATGTTAATGAAAATCAAGATGTTTTTGGGCATAAAATAAATTATGCATGTATAAATAATGGCGGAAGCAGAACTGCTTTAAATGCTGGAAAAATTACATATGGAGACATTATTAAATCTCTTCCATTTGATAATATAATTGAAGTTGTTAAGTTAACAAAAACTCAATTAAATGCATATCTTTCAGACTACAGTAACGAAACATCTTATCAAAGTGGAGATATTGTTGCCGATAGTGATGGATATTATTACATCGGATCAATCAATTATTTAACTGAAATAATGGATGAAAAAGGATTAAACACGGATAAAATTGCCGGAACCATGGTTATAAGAGATGTCTTAAAAGAGCAAATAATAAAAGGAAATGTTTCGAAAATTTTACCTTATAGCAATCAATAACATTTAAAATGGAATTTATTTTTATAGGTTGTTAATTACATTTCATGAATGAAATTTATCTATTGATAAGTATATTTTTTTATTTTTGAGATTTTGAATTTAGAAATTTAATAAAGAGTATTTTTACTACATTAAATTAGATGTTAAAATAATCGAGTAAAAATGAGTTGATAAAGATTTTAAAAAAGAAAGAGCTGACTAAATGAGCAAACAATTTGATATTTATCCTACTAAAAAAAGTAGAAGAATCTTAGTTACTATTTCTGATATTTTTATAACATTAATATCAGCTGTTTTTATTTTTGAATTAGTTGTTATGCAGATTGCTAAACCAATTATCAAATATAATGATGTTCAGACTAGGATTTATAATAATGGGGTTAAGAGAAGAGATTTATTGGTATTTAATGAGATTTTATTTAAAAGTGATGAAGAATATGATTTTTCAAAAGATTTAGAAAATACAGCAGTAAATTATATTGAATTTCAAATTAAGAATGATGAAGAGACAAAAAAATACGATGTTTTATTTACATATTTTGTAGATCTTAAAAAAGAAAATACAAGTAAAATAAATGAAATGATTATTGATAAATGTACACCATATTTTGATAAAAATTCTTTAACAATTACTGGAACATATAGATTAAGTAAAGATTATTTAGATTATTTCTCTCCCTACTTTGAAGAAGGTAATGAAATGAGCTCAGTTGGCAAAAATTATTTTGATTCTTTTAAAGAAAAAGAATTTTTAAAATTGTATCAAGAAATTCTCATAGATATAACAAATAATGAATCGGTTAAAGATTCAAACAACAACACTTTTAGTTATTATTCTAATTTAATAAGTAATGACGAAATTTATTTAAAAAATACA
>CAVEUG010000062.1:0-3164 GCA_963618895.1 Slackia isoflavoniconvertens
AATGAATTCATATCTAATTTTTTTGAATAATAATTAAGAATGAATTCGCCCTCGCTTATTAATGTATTAAGATACTTTTTAAGACCTTCAGCTCCACTATTTTTTAAGATTTCATCGGAATCTTTACCATTCACTACTTGGTTATTTGATACAAATAAATATTTAACATCGCTATTTCTTAATTGTTTTGCAATTTTAATCATTGCATCTTGACCTGGACCATCATTATCAAGACATAATCTAACTTCGCAATTTAAGTATCTAAGTAATTTAATATGCTCTTGAGTTAAAACAGTTCCCATTAAAGCAACGACATTATTAATACCAACTCTATCCAAAGCAATTGCATCCATGAAACCTTCAACAACATAAATGAATTTTTCACGTCTAGCAGCATCCTTTGCATTAAAATAGTTATATAAAATATTTGATTTATGGAATACTCCACCTTCTACTTCAGGCGAGTTTATATATTTAGCCACATTTTTATCATTTAATAATTCACGTGCGCTAAATCCAACAACTTGCCCATCGGTGTTAGTTATTGAAAATATTACTCTACCTGCATTGTTATCTTTAATTTTCTCGCCAAATATATTTCCAATACCAGTTTTTTCAATTGTTTTTAATGAAAAACCGCTATTTAGTAATGTTTTAGTAGTTTTTTCGCCATCTATAATGGAATAACCAATTTTAAATTTATTGATTATTTCATCGGTTAACCCACGATTATGTAAATAATCTAATGCAGTTTGCCTTCCTTCATCGGTATTGTAAAGATATATACCATACAATCGATTTATTTCGCTTAAGCAATTATAAATTTTTTTAGTTTCATCACTTATATTGCTATTTGAAGTTTTATAATTTTCAAGTCTTTCATCATGAATTCCAGCGATCTGAGCAACTGTTTTTACTGCTTCAAAATAACTACAATTTTTGTATTTTTTAACAAATGTAATTGCATCTCCTCCAGTTTGACAAACAAAACATTTAAATATTTGCTTTTCTGGAGAAATCATCATTGAAGGATTACTATCAGCATGAAAAGGACAAAGAGCAACATAATTGCGCCCTTTCTTTGTCACTTTTATAAAACTAGAGATAACATCTACAATATTAACCTGTTTTAAGATGTCATTTGCAATTTCAATAATATTTCCGTTCATTATTTATAAAATGTTTTATCCATTAAATATTGTTTTAAATCAGCAATTTTAATTCTTTCTTGTTTCATCGAATCTCTATCACGAATTGTGACACATCCATCGTTTTCGCTATCAAAATCATAAGTTACACAATATGGAGTACCAATTTCATCATTTCTACGATATCTCTTTCCAATTGAACCTGTAACATCCATAGTTACATTAATATATGGAATTAAATCTTTAAATACCTGTTCAGCTTTTTCATTTAATTGCTTAGAAAGAGGTAAAATAGCTGCTTTATATGGCGCTAAGAATGGCGCTAAATGCATAACTTTTCTTGTTTCGCCATTTTCTAATGCTTCTTCATCATAAGAATCAGTTACGACCATTAAGAAGAGACGATCCAAACCAAGAGATGGCTCGATACAGAATGGAACATACCTTTCGTTAGTTTCAGGGTCTAAATAAGTTAAATCTTCTTTTGAAAAATCTTGATGACGTTTTAAGTCGTAGTCAGTTCTATCTGCAATACCCCAAATTTCTCCCCAACCAAATGGGAAAAGATATTCAATATCGGTTGTTGCTTTTGAATAGAAGGCAAGTTCTGCAGCTTCGTGATCTCTAAATCTTAATCTTTCTTGGCTAACTCCAAGAGATTTAACAAAGTTAATTGAAAATTCTTTCCAATATTTAAACCAATCTAAATCTGTGCCTGGTTTGCAGAAAAATTCGCATTCCATTTGCTCAAATTCTCTCATACGAAACGTAAAGTTCCCTGGAGTAATTTCATTTCTAAAGGATTTACCAACATTGCATATACCTAAAGGTAATTTATGTCTTGTGGCTCTTTGAACATTTTTAAAGTTAACAAAAACACCTTGTGCAGTTTCTGGTCTTAAATAAACTTCACTACTAGAATCTTCAGTAACGCCAATATGAGTTTTAAACATCATATTAAATTGCCTAATATCAGTGAAATTGCTTTTGCCACAATCAGGACATTTAACTTTATGTGTTTTAATGAAATCATTCATTTCATTTTGGGTCATTCCATTAACATCAACATCTGAGAATTGCCCTTCAATCAATTGATCTGCTCTATATCTTCCGTGACATTCTTTGCAATCAATCAATGGATCATTAAAAGTAGAAACGTGACCTGTAGCTTTCCAAACATTTGGATTCATCAAAATAGCCGCATCAATGCCAACATTTGTAGGTGATTCATGGACAAACTTTTTCCACCATAATTCCTTTAAATTATTCTTTAATTCACTACCTAATGGACCATAATCCCAAGTATTAGAAAGTCCGCCATAAATTTGCGAACCTTGGAAAACGTATCCAGTAGTTTGTAAATGAGTAACAATCGTTTCAAATTTTATATCTTTATTCATTTTCTAACCTCCCCAAAAAACACTACATAAATATACTTTTTAAAAACGCTTTGTCAACCTACTATGAGTGTACTTTAAATAGATTTTATTAAAGATAAACTCTTTAAATTAATATCTAATGCAGAGTTTAAAAATATACTTAAATTTTCAATAATTTTTATAAAAGCCCTTCTATCTAAGTTTAAATTAATTGGCATAGAATCAACAATATTTGATTCAAATATTTTCTTATATATTTTAATTTCGTCTATATTCATAATTTCTAATGATTCATTTAAACAATGCTTACATACAGTTCCACCACTTAAAAAATCAATTGAAATAAGCTCAGATTCATTAAAATTACCACATGAAACACATGACTTAACATTTAAACATAGCCCATTAATTTTAAGTAAATTAGCATACAAAGTTACGACAATATCGTAATTATTCTTGTTCTTTCCATATAATTTTAAAGCATTAATAATAGACTCAAGATATTTTTCATATGAATTTGAGTTAACAACAATCTTAAACAAAAGTTCATTAAGAAAGTTGAAAATCATATGATCTTCATAAGAAATAAATTTTTCGTTAAAATAATCAAAAACATCACAATCTCTAAGCTTATAAC
>CAVEUG010000062.1:3174-9094 GCA_963618895.1 Slackia isoflavoniconvertens
TTTGTTGGACCTTCATATAAATCAAATTCGCCATAAATAAATGGATTATTAAATCTATTTGTCTTATTTTTGATGTTTAAAGAGCCCTTACCTAAAACTGAGATAAGTTCATCTTTCGTTAAAATATTAAAAACACAATCAGAATTTTTATAATTTGAAATATTTAATATTATACCTTCAACTTTTTGCATTATTTTTTATAACCTAAATTTACTAAATATTTACTAGAATTACGCCAATTATCTACTACTCTTACAACAATATTTAATACAACATGTTTTTTTGTCATATTTTCTAAATCTTCTCTAGCTGTAGACCCAATCTTTCGAATCATTTTACCGGCTTTACCAATAACAATACCTTTTTGTGATTCTTTTTCGCAAATAATTCTGCAATCCGCTGTTATTTCTCTAGAATTAACTTTTACATCATCACAAATAACTGCTATACCATGAGGCACTTCTTCCGAAAGAAATTTTAAGCATTTTTCTCTAATTACTTCTTGGATTTGCCATCTAAAGTCCTTATCTGTAATCATGCTTACATCATAATACTGTGGGCCTTCTGGTAATTTATCCTTAATAGTTTTAATTAAAGTATCAATATTGAAACCTTCAATGGCAGAAAGTTCGATTACATCACAATTTTCAAATTGTTTTGAATATTTTTCTTTTAATTTAGTAATCAATTCAATGTTTGTTAAATCAATTTTATTAAAGGCAATTAATAAAGGGCAATCAAATTTAAGATGATCAAATAAGAATTGATCACCATCATTAAAATCTTTCGATGAATCCACAATAAAAACTGCTAAATCACAATTTCTTAAAGATTGATAAGCTAATTTATCAAGAGCAACACCTAAATCATTATGTGGTTTATGAATACCTGGAGTATCAATGAAAATGATTTGTGATTCACTATCATTATAAATTCCTTGTATATTATCTCTTGTTGTTTGACTTTTTGGGGTAACAATCGATATTTTGTTTCCTAAAATACAATTTAAAATTGTGGATTTACCAACATTTGGTCTTCCAACTAAAGCTACAAATCCTGATTTCATAAATCCATATCATCCCCTTCAAATGAATAAGGAAGAAGCTCATCAACATTAGTTTCTTTTATTTCGCCATCTGTATTTGCAAGATATATTGGTTTATCTTTTGGAAATAATTCGCTTAGAACTTGTCTACATTGACCACATGGAGAAACAGGTCTACTACATTCAGCCACAATAGCTAAAGCTTCGATGTCATCGATAGTTACGCCATGCATATAAGCATTATATACTGCATTTCTTTCAGCACACATGCAACAACCATAAGCGGCATTTTCCATATTTGCGCCATAATAAACTTCGCCATCTTTAGTCAATAAAGCCGCACCTACTCTAAAATGCGAATATGGAACGTAAGCAAGGTCCATTGCACCAATGGCTTCAGCAATTAATTCTTCTCTGGTCATATTTTACTTCCTTTCTAAAATCTTTTCTTGTAATGGAAACATAATTTCTTCATCTTCCTTTGTCATGTGATCATATCCAAAAAGATGTAATAATCCATGCACAAATAAGAAACAAAGTTCTCTATGTATTGTATTTCCATATTTTTGAGCATTTTCAAAAGCGACATCATAGCAAATATAAATTTCGCCTAAATCAACAGGAACATCGCCCTTTATAACTTCATTTTTATCATCTAGATAAGCAAACGATATTACATCAGTTGGTCGATCAATATTTCGATAATCACGATTAATTTCATGTATTTTGTTTTTTTCAACAAATGTTACACTACAAATATAATTATTAGGTTTTTTTAACTCTAAAATAGTATTATTAAAAATCTTTAAATATTCATCATAATAAGCATCTAGTGCTTCTTTTGTTTCATTACTAAAATCTAATTCCATATACAAAAATTATATAATATTAATCGCCAAAATAATATAAATAAAGTGCTTTATAACGTTTGTAATCTTCATAATTTTTACTAAAGTTCATAATTTTCTCAAAGTTTTCATTTATATATAAATAAAAGAAGAAATGAAATAGCATGAAATTAAGCGAATTTACATCACTTAAATTAACATAAAGCAATGATAAGGCAATTATCAAAAATACCATAATATATTTTTTAAGGTTGCAATAAGAAATGTAACTATAAGTTTCTTTGTTGAGCATGTTTATTCTTTCTAAAAATTTATTAGTTGGTAAATTTACTCCACCTGTTAAATCTTTTTCTAATGAATCTATTCTATTTCTTTTGTATTCATAAGTTGTTTTTTCGAATATTCTAAATATGAATTGGAAAAGTATAATTACACCAATTGAAATTAAATTAAATGGACTATTGATACCTAAAACCACAATCCCAAAAATTGTCATCATTACTAATGATAATAATTGGACCGGATTAGAAACAGATAAAACTTTAAGTTGAGTCATGTCAGCATATCTTTGTTTAAAATTCTTTTGTTCAAAGGCAAGTTTATTAATTGTTAATTTCTCATCAAACTTTTTCATTGATTGAATAAGAATTTTTCGATAAATAAATTCAAATACAATATAAGCTGCAAATAAACCTAAAGATCCATAAAAAGATTGCTTGCCATCAATAAAATATAATGCAACTATCAAAGATAAAAAACTCAAAATTTCAAAAAATATAGTTAAAACTGTCATTCATGGAGGGATGAAATGTTTCTTTTTAAGTTTAAAATCCGAGCCATGTTTAGCTAAAACCTCTAAGTATTCACCATTCCAAATAGACATAAGTTTTTTCTTGCTCATCATGTAAATGCCACTTGCTGGATCTTGAACAAGCAGACTATGCCGATAGATTTTCCTTACTACAATCATATGCATAAAACTACCTTTTGAAATTGGCAATAACAATGGAACATTAGGCTTCTTAGCGAATAATTCATTTTTATCCACCGCTCTATAAGCCCCTAAATCCAACCCTTCTTTCCTTGCAAATGACATTAAATCTTTTAATGAGGCAGACCGATCAATATCTGGCTCATTTAAATATAAGAAATCATGTTTCTTATAGGACATACCTAAAATCATTTTTATGCATGTATAACCGCAATCTTTATCACCGAGTTGTTTAATAAAATAGGACATAGAATTCCTCCCTTCACTATTAATAGGGGGGGAATTCAAAAAATTTTTAATTTTTTTTCATTTTTTACTAAAAAATCTATAAAAAAACTAGCATTTCTGCTAGTTAAGTTTTAAATTCTTTCGATACTATCTATATTTTCTACGAGCATTTTCACTCTTAACTTTACGAGCTAAATTTTTCTTAAGATAGAATTCTCTTTTACGGCATTCTTGGATTGTACCGGCTTTATTAACATTACGTTTAAATCTACGTAAGGCTTCATCTAAGCTTTCGCCTTCTCTAACTACTACTTTTAACATTTCTTTTCACCTCCAATCCGTTTGCGCTAATTAATATACATTATTTTGATTTGAATTTAAAGTCTATTTTACTAAATTTTTGCCATGTGAAGCGCCAATTCTATTTGCGCCAGCCTTAACCATGGCTTCTAATTCTTCAGGAGTTCTAACTCCTCCTGCTGCTTTGACACCCATTTTTGGACCAACTGTTTCTCTCATTAATGTTACATCTTTAACAGTTGCGCCATATTTTGACATGCCAGTTGAAGTTTTAACAAAATCAGCACCTGCTTCTTTAGAAAGTAAGCATGCTCTCTTTATTTCTTCATCATTTAATAAGCAACATTCTAAAATAACCTTTAAAATATGTTCACCACAAGCATCTTTTATTGCCTTGATTTCATTTTTAACATAGTCATCTTTATGATCTTTTAATTTTGAAATATTAATAACCATATCAACTTCATCTGCGCCACGTTTAACAGCATCTTTAGCTTCAAAAACTTTGCTTTCAGTTGTCATAGAACCTAAAGGAAAACCGATAACTGTGCAAACTTTTACACTACTTCCTTTTAAAAGTTCTTTTGATAACTCGATATAATCTGGATTGACACAAACTGAAGCACTACCAATTTCTTTTGCTTCGTTGCATAAAGCAACAATATCACTTTCCACTGCATCAGCATGCAAATTTGTATCATCAATTAAATTAGCGTAATTCATTCTAAATCTCCTTACTTATAATAAAAAAAGCCCAAAAAAGGCTTATTATTTATTTTCTGAATTTTTTGCTTTAGCAACTTGTTTGCCATCATAATAACCACAATGTGGGCAAACTGTATGAGATTTAATCATTTGACCACAATTTGAGCAAACGCTTAAACCTGTGACACTTAATTTATAATGACTTCTTCTCATTCTTTTTGTTGTTTTACTAGTTCTTCTAAATGGTACTGCCATAATCTTTCTCCTTTTCGACTCTATAATTATATAGAATTATTTTTGTGATTCGATATTTTTTTGATAATATCTAAAAAGCAGTTAAAACATTCGATTACATCGTATATTTTATTTTTGACATTGACAAAATATCTAAATTTTAAATATAACTTTTTTAATTTTTCCAGTTAATATTTCATCAGATTGAGTATAAACTTCAAGATAATTCGATGAATGGCCATGATATGCCTTTTTTTCATCATCATAACTTTCAAAAAGGAAATCTATCTCTTTATTATTAAATTGCTTTTCATAATCAGCTTTCATGGTGTCCGACAATGAAATTAATTTAAGCACACGTGATTTTTTATCGACTGGATCAACTTTTGGAAAGATTTTTTCTGCAACTGTTCCTTTTCTTTCGCTAAAAGGAAATACATGGATTTTAGAAAACTTAATCTCAGAGCAAAAATCATAAGTTTCTTTAAAGTTTTCTTCTGTTTCAGTAGGAAAACCAACAATAACGTCAGTTGTAATTGCAATATCTGGCCTCACTTCTCTAATTCTTCTAATCTTCTCTTTAAAATTTGATAAATTATACTTTCTATGCATTTTTTCTAAAATAGATACAGAACCGGATTGTAATGGAATATGCAAGTGATTAGCAATATTTTGGTAGTTTTCTAGTAGTTTTATAAAGTGATCATCAATTTGAGATTCTTCAATTGATGATATTCTAAGCCTATATAAATCAGGATTAGATTTTAATATATCTTCCAATAAATCACTAAATGTAATTTTGTTTTCTAAATCCAACCCATAACTACACATATCAATGCCAGTTAAGACAATTTCTTTATAACCATTAGTAATTAAATCTTTAATTTCGGCTAATATTTCTTCTTCTCTTCTGCTTCTTGATCTTCCTCTAATATAAGGAATTAAACAATAAGTGCAAAAATTATCGCATCCATCTTGAATTTTTACATATGCTCTAGTATTATACAAAAATTTTTGAACCGATAAAGATTCATATGTTTTAACCTTTTTAAGGTCTTCTTTTGCAATAATTTGCTTTTTATTTTGTATAAAATCTTCTATATAATCGCAAACTTTATTACGATCAGAAGTGCCTAAAACTATAGAACAGTTCAGTTTATTTGCATAATAATCAAATTCATTTTGTACATCACAACCCATTACTACAATAATTGCATTCTCATTTAAAGATTTATAATGTCTAATCATTTTTCTTGATTTAGATGCACTGGTTTCAGTTACACTGCATGTATTTATAATAACAATATCTGGTTTTTCATTATTTTCACAATGTTTAAAACCACGTTTTATAAGTTCGCTAGCAATGCATTCAACTTCATAACTATTAACTTTGCAACCCAAAAAATCAATTACAAAAGTCATAACTTCTTCTCCTTACAGATTTTTCTAAATACTTTATATGAAATGAATTCATTTTTGTACAAAAGATAAATAAAATCATTCAAGTTTCCATCAAAATAAGCTTGAATTAAAGGTCTAATTCTTTCGACAATATGCGAATAATTAGGT
>CAVEUG010000063.1:0-3217 GCA_963618895.1 Slackia isoflavoniconvertens
GGTGTTAATTTTAAACTCAAGACAGAAAGTCTATTTTCACCTTGAGATCCATATTTAGAAACATCTTTTGAATTTAATAAAATTTTAAAATCTTCTTTATGGATACCAATATTTGTTACCTTTCTCAATAAATCAATTTCTTTTGATTCTCTGTATTTTTTGTCAGCTATGACTTCATAATTTTCATAATTGGAAATAAATGATTCATATATGACTTTTATTGTTTCATCTTTGCCTGTGATAGATTTATAAACAAAATTTATTTTATTATTTAAATTATCAATATACTTTTTTCTAAAAAAATAAATTTCTTTTGAAATAGATATTAATTGACTTGTTAATACATCCAATAAAGTAAAATTTATTACTTCTTCTTTTAAAAGTTCATTTCTAGAATGTAATACCTTTTCATAATTTACACAAAGTTCTAAATATTTCTTTGAAACTTTGGCTATTGATAAATTTAGAAATAATCTTCTTTGGCTTGGAGATTCTTTAAGAAGATTTACATCTTTTGGTATAAAACAAATTGCATTAACTAAATTTGATAATTCACTTATTTTGTTAATTTGTTTTTTATTAACAAATATCTTTTTGCCATTATTCATTAATGAAATAAGGATTTCCTTATTTGAATCTGCATATTTCATTAATGCACTAATTATCGCTGAATCATTGTTTTTATTAATTAATTCTTTATCTTTGATAGTTCTAAACGATCTAGCTAAAGACAAATAATAAATTGCTTCAACAAGTGATGTTTTGCCACTAGCATTATCACCATAGATATAATTAATTCCTGGTTTAAATTCTAATTCAATCGTCTCATAACATCTAAAATTAGTTAATTTAATTTTTTGTACTATCATTGAATAATTTCAAAAAACATTTTTTTATCAATTTCAACTTTAGTACCTGGATAAAGTTTTTTGCCTCTTTGTTTGTTATCTTCTCCGTTAACTTTTATAGAATGAGATATTATAAATTCCTTTGCTTCACCACCTTCTCTTATAACATCTTCAAATTTTAATAGTTGTCCTAAGGTTATATAGTCTGTAGTTATAACAACTTTTTTCCAATTTTTTCCCATAAAAATAACTCCTTTAATATTATATATTAAAGGAGCCCTATTTTAAAGAAAAATATAAAGGTATTTATACCTATACATATCCAAAAAATTTATTCAATTAATAAGTTCTAACAGGCGTAATAACTTGAATTATATTTTGATTAGATTTATCAGTTACCGTAAATGGTTTCATTTCACCAATAAATGAAAGTGTAACATCTTCCGATTTTAAAGCTCTAATCGCACTCGAAACAAATGAAGCATTAAAACTAATTTCAAGTCTTTCGCCTTGATATTTAAAAACATTTAAACTTTCAACTGCACTACCCATTTGTTGCGATTTACTTGAGATTTGAACTTTAGCTTCAGTCATTGTTATTTTAACAATATTTTCTTGTTCAATACTTAAAACTGAAATACGATCAATTGCATTTAAAAATTCACTAGCATTAACATCCAAAACATAAAAGAAATTTTTTGGAATAATGTTTCTGATAACTGGATATTCTCCACTTGTAAGTCTTGAAACAATTAAACAATTATCAAGTTCTATTAAAACTTTCTTATCAGAAATGTAAAGATATATAAACTCTTCATCACCAATTGATTTCAAAGATTCAATAAGTGTTTTACTTGGAATGTTTGCGTTAAATTTGTTTTGAATATTAATATCTAAATGTTTTGAAGCTAATCTAGCACCATCAGTTGCAGTTAATGTTAATGTATTATTTTCACCTAAAAAATTAATTGCAGTTAATGTTGGTCTTGTTTCTTTAGTTGCAGCTGCAAACGAAACTTCATTTACTGAATCAATAAATTCCTGTTTTTTAAATTTTAAAAAAGTTCCTTCTTTTGAAAAATCAATATCAGTATATTCATCAACTCTTATAGTATTCAAATTATAAACTGTTTTTTCATTAGCAATTTTAGCAACGCTATTATCAACAAGTTCAAAAGTAAGTTCATTACCAACAAATCTTCTCGCTATATCTGAAATAACTTTTGCGTTAACTAAAACACCACCTTGTCTAACATCACGAATTATTTCGTAGTCGTTTTTAAAAAGCGGAATTGTTTGACTGATTGATAAATCACCATTACTACCAGTTAGGTTTAATCCGGAGTTATCTAAAACCATTTTTACATTAGTTAAAATTGGGTTAACATTTTTAGCTTGAACTATTTTAGTGACATTTAATAATGCTTTTATAAATTCATCTCTATTAATTGTAAATTTCATAAATAACTCCTTTTACTAATAAATATATTATATTAATAATAATCTCTGTGGAAAATGTGGAAAACTAATTTTATATAAAACTATTAATCTTATTTTCTTAAAAATTAAGCATCTATTCGCTTTTTTAACTCTTCTATAACAATTTTAGTTTGTCTATCAGTTTTCAACATTTCTTCTACTTTATTTAAACTATGCATAATTGTTGTGTGATCTCTATTAGAGAAAACCTCACCAATTTGTTTTAAAGGAATATCTAAAATATTTCTTATTAAATATATAGATACATGTCTTGCATTAACAATTTGACCAGTTTTAATTTTACCTGTAATTTGTGAAACACTTAAATTGTAATAACTTGCAACAACATTAAGTATTTTTTGAACACTAACTTTTGATTTTGAATCACCTACATCAATTAATGATTGTAATGCTTCAATTGCTATTGATAAATCTATATGATCAGCATGATTCATATTTGCGTAAAATAGTAATCTATTTAATGCACCTTCTAAATCTCTAATTGAATTTTTAAATTTATCAGCTAATAAGAATAAAACTTCATTATCAAACATTGATAAAGACAGACCAGTTGCTTCAATTTTCTTTTTTAAAATATCTTCACACATTTCGGTAGTTGGTTTTAAAATTGAAATTTGTAGACCACTTGCAAAACGTGTTTGTAAACGTGGATCAAGTTCTCTTAATTCACTTGGAGAGCGATCACTTGTTAACACTAATTGTTTTTTGTTAGCCTTAACATGTTCAAATATATTAAAGAAGAATTCTTCAGTTGATTTTTTATTTTGAAAGAATTGGATATCATCAACTAATAAAACATCAAAATTTTTAATATATTCTCTAAATGCATCACTATCATTTTGATTATGAATTGATTGTTGATATTCTTC
>CAVEUG010000064.1:0-16979 GCA_963618895.1 Slackia isoflavoniconvertens
TTGAAAATGAAGATGAAGGAATATTTATTAAAGATTTTGTCAAGAAAAATCCTGAACTACATAACGGTAATTTTACAGCTTATATCTCTGTATATCATTTAATAAATAAGATTATTAAAAAATATAAAGATGGATATATTCAAGAATTTCCATGTATGAAAAACATAAATAAGTATCCGAAGAAAATACATTTTGACATAAAAACAAAGTATTATTTTAATGATATATATAGTAAGATTTCTCTTGATAAAATTGGGACATTTAAAATTAAATATCATCGACCACTCCCATTAAACTTTTATTTAAGGAATGTTATTATTGAAGAAAAAAATAAGGATGAATTTTATTTAAATTTAGGAATAAGTGAATTTATTGTCGATAAAAACAAAGAAGTTCTTTATGCTGTTGGCTTAGATTATTCATCACCTCATTTGTTTGTCACTAGCGATAATGAATATGGCGATAAATATCAAATTAAAAATTATTTTCTTGATAAGATTAAGAGAGTAAGAAGACAAATGCATAAATGTAAGTTTGGTAGTAAAAACTATTTAAAAAAGAAATATTTACATGAAAAATTAAATCAAAAGGTTGCCAATAAAAGGATGTATCTTCTTAATCAAGCCGCAAATTATTTGTTAGCTAAATATGATTTGATAGGTGTTGAAACACTATCTTTAGCTAAAATTGCTCAAAATCATCATCTTGGCAAACATACTTATCAAAATGCATACGATACATTTATAAAGATGCTTGAATATAAATCTATAATGCTTGGTAAAAAAGTTATTAAAGTACCTGAATTTTATCCATCATCTAGAATATGTTCTAATTGTGGACAAATTAATAATAATTTAGCTTTAAAAGATCGAACTTATTCTTGTTCATGCGGTTTTGAAATTAATCGTGATTTAAATGCTGCAATTAATATAAGAAATAAAGCAGTTTCCATATATGAAGAAAAACTGTTCATAAATGAGAAAAGGAGGTTGGAATCGACAAAAAGATAAATCTAATATTTATATAGAACCTTAGAATATAGGGGGATAGCCCATTGATACTTAAATCCTAATTTATTGAGTGGGAAGATCGTATTCGATCATATTACGGATAGTTAAGCTACAAATAATGCAGCTTAACTTTTTAATGACTATTTCATTAAATTTTAAATGTCAAACTATTAGAATTTTAATATAATATGTGAGAGGCGATTAATATGAAAATTGTTGTAGATATGATGGGCGGGGATTTAGGATTAAAAACTACAATTCCTGCAGTTAAAGAATTTGTTAAAAATCATAAAGACGTTCAAATATACACAATCGGAGATGAATCATTAAATAACGAATTTAAAGATTGTGATCAAGTTGTGGTTGTTAATTCAAAAACAGTTTTAAAAATGGATGTTGATCCAATGACAGCATATAGGGATGAAAATAGTAGTTTGATGGTTGGAACAAAAGTGTTTTTGAATGAAAAATGCGATGCTTTAATTAGTGCAGGATCAAGTGGTGCTCTTTTGACTGCATCAATATTTAAAATTAAAAGGTTAAAAAATGTTGATAGACCGGGATTTATTACATCTTTTCCCACAATAAAAAAAGGAAAATATTTTGTTGTTTGTGATTTGGGCGCCAATAATGCAAATACCAAAGAAGAATTGCATCAATTTGCAAAAATGGGCTCTTTGTTTTATAAGTTTGTTTATAAAGAAGATGACCCAAGAATTTATTTATTAAGTAATGGAACCGAGGATGAAAAAGGAAGTCCCGTAACAAAAGAAGCATTTAAACTATTAAAAGCTGATAGTACTTTAAATTTCAAAGGTAATACTGAAGGAAGAGACGCTTTATTTGGCGATATGGATGTTTTAGTTTGTGATGGATTTTCTGGGAATGTCTTTTTAAAGGCAACAGAAGGAACTGCGAAGGCAATGTCATGCATGATGAAAGATGCATTTAAGCGTAATTTTCTTAGCATGATTGGCTACTTATGCTGTAAAAAAGGTATTAATGAGATGAGAGCAAAAATGGACTATAAAAATGTTGGTGGAGCTTTACTTGTTGGTGTCAATGGCATTGTAATTAAAGCGCACGGTAATAGTGATGCCAAAGCATTTTTATCAGCTCTTGAATTATCTTACAAATTATCAAAGGAAAATATCATTTCAAAATTTCAAGAGGCTTTAAATTAATTTTATGGAAAATCTTGTGAAGTTTTTAAAATCTTTTGGAATAAATCCGAAAAATATTGAATTATATGAAATGGCTTTTACGCATTCGAGTTTTAATAGTGATGCAAAAACACATCATCATGATTATGAAAGACTTGAATTTATGGGTGATAGTGTTTTAGGGTTTGTTGTGGCAAGTTTAATTTATAATTATCATCCAGAGATGAATGAAGGATCGATGACTAAAGCTAGATCTACATTAGTTCAGACTGCTTCTCTTGCAAAAAAAGCTAGAGAATATCATTATGATGAATATATTCGAGCCGGTCATAGTTTAACAAAGGAACAAGCATTAAAAAATGACCACATATTAGAGGATATTTTCGAAGCCGTTCTTGGTGCAATTTATCTTGATCAAGGAATTCAGATTGCTTTTAAATATGTAGTTAACATGTTTGAAAATGATGTTAAAAACTTCCAACCAACAGAAGTTAAAGATTATAAATCTAGACTTCAAGAAGCAATGCAAGCTGAATATCGTGAATCAGTTACTTATAAAGTTATAAGTGAAAAAGGTCCTCCTCATGATAGAACTTTCGAGGTTGAGGTTTATTTTAATAGTCAAGCATTAGGGACTGGCATTGGCAAAAGCAAGAAGGAAGCTGAACAAAAAGCAGCGCAAGATGCTTTAAATAAGGTTGCAAAGTAATATGGGATTATTTAAATTTTTAAAGGATAAATTTTCAAAATCAAACAATGAAAAGATTGTTGAAAAGTATGAAAAAGGTTTGTCCAAATCTAGACAAAACTTTTCTAACAAATTAGATGCATTAACAAGAAAATATAAGGATGTTAATGATAATTATTTTAGTGAACTTGAAGAAATATTAATCGAAGCTGATTGTGGCGTTAATTTTTCTTTAAAAGTAATTGAAGAATTGCTTAATGAATCAAAAGAAAAGAATATTTGTTCGCCAAAGGAAATCAATGAATTATTAGTTGATAAGATGTTTTATAATTATTTAAAAGAAGGCGAAGATATTCATAACGATATTATTTTTGAACATAAACCTGAAGTTCTTTTAATGGTTGGTGTTAATGGTGTTGGAAAAACTACTTCTATTGCAAAATTGGCCTATCGCTATATTAATTTAGGCAAGAAAGTTTTGCTTGTTGCTGGGGATACGTTTAGAGCAGGAGCGACTGAACAACTTAAAATATGGGCAGAAAGGCTTAATACTGAGATTGTTATAGGGAAAGAAAATGAGGATCCAGCAAGTGTTGCTTATGAAGGCATTAAAAATGGCATTAATAAGGGATATGATTTAGTTATTATAGATACTGCAGGTAGACTACAAAATAAGCAAAATTTAATGGATGAACTCGCCAAAATTAAAAGAGTAATTAAAAAAGAAATTCCTTATGATATTGAATGTTTTTTAGTTTTAGATGCAACGACTGGTCAAAATGGTGTTTTGCAAGCTAAAGCATTTAAAGATTTAATTGATATAAGTGGAATTGTTATAACTAAAATGGATGGGACTAGTAAAGGCGGAATTATTTTAGCTATTAGAGATGAACTCCAAATTCCAGTAAGATTTATTGGACTTGGGGAAAAAATGGAAGACATGGAAGAATTTGATCTTGATAAATATCTTTATGGGCTTTGTAGTGGACTTGTAGAAAATGAATAATATTATAGAATTTAATTATGTTAATGATTTATATGATATTTATCGAAATCTTTTCACAGATAAACAAATTTTAATAATGGATAATTATTATAAATTTAATTTATCACTATCTGAAATAAGCGAAGAGTTAAAGATTTCTCGAAGTGCAGTGCTTGATTCAATTAATCATTGCAAAGAAAAACTTTATGAATATGAATCCATTTTAAAGTTGGATGAAAAGCATAAAAAAATAAAACAAATACTAGAAAAAAGCGATATAGACGACACAATTAAGAAGGAAATATATAAGGAGTTTTAAAATATGGCATTTGAATCATTAACAGAAAAATTTTCAAATATTGTTAAGAAAATAAAAGGTCAATCACGATTAACTGAAGATAATATGGATGAAGTCCTAAAAGAGGTTAAAATTGCTCTTTTAGAAGCCGATGTCAATTATAAAGTTGTTAAGGATTTTATTAATGATGTAAAAGATAAAGCAATTGGTGAAAAAGTATTTAATGAACTTCATCCAAGTGAAATGGTTGTCAAAATTGTTCGTGATGAACTTGTCGAACTTTTGGGCAGCGATAACACTAAACTTGAATATGCAAAAAGAAATCCTACCATTATTTTACTTGTTGGCTTACAAGGAAGCGGTAAAACAACAACAGCAGCTAAACTTGCTAACTTAATGAAGACAAAAGAAGGGAAAAAAGTTCTTTTAGCTGCTTGTGATGTCTACCGACCAGCCGCTATTGACCAACTCGAACAATTATCAAAACAAATAGGTGTTGACGCATATATTGATAGAAATAGTAAAAATCCAGTAGAAATATCCAACAAAGCTTTGGAAAAAGCAAAATATGATAATTATGATGTTTTGCTTGTTGATACAGCAGGTCGTCTTCAAATTGATGAAGATTTAATGAATGAACTCAAAGAGATGAAAGAAAAAATTCAGCCAAACGAAATATTACTTTTAACAGATGCGATGGCTGGTCAAGATTCTGTTAATGTTGCAAAAACGTTTAATGAAATGCTTGGAATTACTGGTGTTGTAATGTCAAAAATGGATGGTGATTCTAGAGGGGGTGCTGCACTTTCAATTGCTAAAATCACTGGCGCTCCAATTAAATTCATAGGTGTTGGTGAAAAGGTATCCGACATAGATGTTTTCCATGCGGATAGAGCTGCTGAACGTATTTTGGGTATGGGTGATGTTTTAACTTTAATTGATAAAGTTCAAGAAAACATAGATGAAAAAGAAGCGCGTAGAGCGATGAAAAAGATGGAAGATGGCAAATTCACTTTAACTGATATGTTAGCTCAAATGAAACAAGTTCAAAAGCTAGGAAGTTTTGGCGGTTTATTAAAATTAATTCCTGGTATGCCAAAAATTTCTGATCAACAACTTGCAAGCGCAGAAAACGAAATGAAGAAATTTGAAACAATAATTAATTCAATGACTCCTTATGAAAGAGAACATCCTGAAATTTTAAAAAATAGTAGAAAAATAAGGATCGCTAGAGGAAGTGGTAAAACTACTGCTGATGTAAATAGAGTTTTAAAAAAGTACGAACAATCAAAAATGATGATGAAGCAAATGAAAAATATGAAAAATGGAGGGAAATACCCTCCAGGATTTAATGGTTTTTAGTGAATTTTGAACCTTTTTCAATGGCTTTTATTTCCCAATCACCTTGAATATTAGATTCTAATTCGTTAATCAATTTTATTTCTTCTTTAGTGAATTTATAATTAACTAATAGATCAGGTCGATATTTTTGTGTCATAAATATCGACATTTTTTTGTGATATTTATTAATAGCTGTATGGTTTCCAGAATATAAAATATCAGGGACTTTTTCGCCATTATAATCAAATGGTTCTGTGTATTGTGGATATTCAAGCAACTGATTCGAAAAACTTTCTTCAACAATCGAATCTTCGCTAATTACACCTTTTATTAGTCTTGAAATTGAATCTATTAAACAAAAAGCTGCAGTTTCGCCGCCAGTTAAAATATAATCTCCAATTGAAATTGATTCATCAAAATATTTGTATACTCTTTCATCAACACCTTCATAATGACCACACAAAATAACAATTTCTTTTTCTTTAGAAAGTTCTAATGCTTTAGCTTGGTCATATTTGGAACCTCGTGGTGCAAGTATGATTTTATGTGCATTTAGTGATGATTTTGCTTGTAATGCATCAATTATTGGCTGACATTTCATTATTAAACCAGCACCTCCGCCAATTGGTGGGGTATCAACTCGATTATATTTATCTTTTGTATAATCTCTAATATTTACGAGTTCAATTTCTACTAGTTTTTTACTAATTGCTCTTTTGAGAATAGAAGTATTGAGAAATGATTCAAACATTTCTGGAAAAATCGTTAATATTATAAACTTCATAAAAGTCCTTCAATTACATTAACAGTAATTAGTTTATTTTTAATATCTACTTTCAAAATAAATTGGTCAATAAATGGCACAAAATATTTTTTTCCATTATTGATACACGACAATGTTGTTTGCGCTGGAAATTCTTCGATTCCAACAACTTCACCAATATCTTCGTTATTTTGGGAAACAAGTTTACATCCAATTAAATCAACATAATAAAATTGATTCTTTGATAATATATTTTCATCTTTTAATGCAAATAATTCGCATTTTATTAAATCATTTGTTGATTCAATATTTGGCATTTCTTCAAACGAAACAACAATAAAATCAGAATTTAAAATTCTAAAAGTTTTAGCAGTTAATTCTTCATATTGGTTGTTTTTTAAAATAAAAATTTTATTTCCTTTTTTAAATCTTTCTTTTGCAAATGAAGTAGTGGAGAAAATCTTTAATTCTCCTTTTAACCCTACTTGCTTAACTATAGTTCCTAATTTTAAATACATATCCATATTTTAAATAAAAAGAAAAGAGTAGTCACTACTCTTCTTTTCCTTCGAATGATTCAAATTTCAAATGAACATGAACACCTTCTAATTTTCCGGCAACTGTAATAACATCTCTAATAGCATTTGCTACAACACCTCTTTTTCCAATAAGTCTTGCTGTATCATCGCTTTCTGCAACAATTAATAATGTGACATCTTTAGATGTTGAATTTGGTTGTTCTCTAATTAAAACTGCATCAGGTTTTGAAATAATTGGATCAATAATTGTATGAACTAATGCTTGATAGTCCATAAACTATTTATCCTTTTTTGGGCTTTTTGTACTAACGACTTTAGCTTTCTTTGGTTTTTCAGACTTAGCTTTAACTTCTTTAGCTTTAGCTAAAATACCTTGCTTATTTAAAATAGCTTTGACTGTGTCACTGAATTGAGCACCATTGTTAATCCATTTGATTGCAACATCTTCATAAATAACAGCGCCTTCTTTTCCTTTTTGTGGATCATAGTATCCAACTTGTTCAAGATATCTTCCATCTTTTGAATATCTGCTATCAGCTGCGACAATTCTATAGAATGGATCTTCGTGACGTCCAGCTCTTGCTAATCTAATTTTAACTGCCATAAAATGTACTCCTTTTTTAAAACGATAATATTCTAGTAAAACATATTATCTATGTCAAGTAGTTTTACTTAACACTATAAATAAATTGTTTTACTTGGAAGAATTTTGTGATATATTATTTAAGCATTCTTTAAGAATGCTACGGACGTTCCGCTTTAATTGTCACTATTATATGAACGCCAAGAGAACGATACAAGAAAGGAGTAACCTAAATGAATAGAAATTTAGCTAAAGAGATTACTGCTAGTCAATTAAAAAGTAACGTTCCTGAATTTGGTTCAGGCGATACTGTTCGTGTTTCTGTAAGAATTACAGAAGGTAACAAAACCAGATTACAAGCTTATGAAGGAGTTGTTATTTGTCGTAGAGGTGGTGGCATCAATGAAACATTCACTGTTAGAAAGATGTCTAGTGGAATTGGGGTTGAAAGAATTTTCCCTCTTCATTCGCCAAACGTTGCAGAAATTCAAGTTATCAAAAAAGGTAAAGTTAGAAGAAATAAAATTAATTACATTCGTACTAGAACTGGTAAAGCTGCTCGTATTAAACAAGTTTTATAGTTTTAAAGAATTATTATTTATTAGTGACTTAAAAATAGATGGGATTCCATCTATTTTTTTATGATTCAAGCATTTATAATAATTTCATGGAATTAAAAGAGAAAAACGTACATTGGTTTCCTGGCCACATGAAAAAAGCTTCAATAAAGATCGAAGAAAAAATCAAATTAGTTGATTTTGTGATTATTCTTTTAGACAGTAGAATACCTCTTTCTTCAAAATCTGATTTGCTAGAATCTATTGTTAAAAATAAACAAAAACTTTATGTTTTAACAAAAGTTGATCTAAGTGATGAAAAAATGACGAATAAATGGATTCAAGAAATCAAAAAAAATGGTGATGATGCCATTTCTCTAGATTTGACAAACAATAATTCAAAAAAAGAGTTAATTAAAAAATGTACAGAATTTAGTTCATTAAAAAAAGAAAAATATCTTAAAAAAGGCATTAAAAATGTTACTACTAGAGCAATGGTTTTGGGTATTCCAAATGTTGGCAAATCTACACTAATTAATCTTTTTGCATCTAAAAAAATTGCTAAAACTGGTAATATACCCGGTGTTACAAGAAATACAACATGGGTTAAAGTTGGAGATTTCGAATTAATGGATGTTCCTGGAATTCTTGAACCAAATTATAAAGATAAAGAAAAGGCTATAAATTTAGCAATGATTGGTTCTATGAAAGAAGCGATTTTACCAATACATGATTTATGTTTAAAATGTGTTGATTTTTTATTGAAATACTATCCCGATGCCTTTAAAACTAGATATGGCTTAAATAATGTCAATGGTGAATATAGCAAAATCATTTATGAAATATGCAAGAATAGAGGCTATCTTTTAAAAGGTAGCATTTCAGATATTGATAAATGCGAACTTGTTATTTTAAGCGAATTTAGAAATGGTTTAATAACTAGATTTACAATTGAGAGGATTTAAAAATGCTTGACTATGAAGATCAATATTATTCAGAAGAAATTAAATTGATAGTTGGCGTTGATGAAGCGGGCAGAGGCCCATTATGTGGTCCCGTTGTTGCAGGCGCATGCATTCTTCCTAAAGGTTACAAAAATGAACACATTAATGATTCAAAACAATTATCAGCAAAAAAACGAGAAATAGTTTTTAAAGAAATTATTAAAAATTCAATAGCTTATGGTGTTGGTTATGTTTTTCCAGATGTTATTGATAGAATAAATATTTATGAAGCTTCAAGAATAGCGATGATTAAAGCTATTTCAAATTTAAAATCTAAGTATGATTTAGTTTTGACCGATGCAATGCCTTTAAAAATTCCGAATATAGAAGTGATACCAATTATTAAAGGCGATGCAAAATGTGAGTGTGTTGCTTCTGGAAGCATTATTGCAAAAATATGTCGAGATCATTATATGGATGCAATGGCAAAGAAATACCCTGAGTATCATTTTGAAAAACATAAAGGTTACCCAACCAAAGAACATTTAGAATTGCTTGAAAAGTACGGACCTATCAAGGGTTTTTACCGTTTTTCATATAAACCTGTAAAAATTTGTTTGGTAAAACAGTTAAAAATTTTGTAAATTTTTTGAATTCCCCCCCTATTAATAGTATAGGAGGCAATTTTTATGCTTAAAGCAAATGATATTCTTTTATATTTCGTTTACAAATATAAATCTAATCTTAATCTTATTATGAATGCTCTAAGAGAAAAAGAAGAGGTTGATGCAAACGAAGTTTTTAATGTTGTTAAACATACAAAGTCTAAATTTATTACGATACTTGATGATGAGTATCCCGAGAGTCTGAAAAAGATCGACAAACCACCAGTGTTACTATTTTATGAGGGAGATATTTCCTTATTGAAATATAAGGCTGATCATAAATTATCTATTATAGGAAGTAGAAATTATAGTGAATATGGCAAAGAAGCAACTAAAAAGATTGTATCGGAGTTAGATAAAGATTATTTAATAATTAGTGGATTAGCAAGGGGAGTTGATGCCATAAGCCATGAAGAAGCTCTTAAACATGGGTTAAAAACCATCTGTGTTCTTGCGGATGGGTTATATAAAGTTTATCCTAATGAGAACTTAAATCTATATAAAAAGATAATTCGCAATGGAGGGCTTGCAATTACTGAATACCACGATTTTGTCGAACCTCAAAAGGAATTCTTTTTAGATAGAAATAGAATAGTGGCTGCACTTTGCAATTTTTTATTAGTTTCTGAAGCTTATTCAAGGAGTGGGACTCAAAGAACGGTAAGCTGTGCTTTGAATTATGGAAAGGATGTTGGTTGCATTCCTTATGAAGCAAATAAAGGTAGTTTTTGTAATGAATTAATCAAAGAAGGTGCTTATTTAATTGAAACGGCTGAAGATATTAATAGAGCATTGGAAAAAATTAAATAATATATATCTATATATATTTATTTAAGCAAAAATCTAAAATTTTTTTATTTGACAAGATTACTAATTATCTTTATATTTTGTTCGAAAAGAGTGCGTTATGAAATTAGTTATTGTTGAATCACCTGCAAAAAGTAAAACTATAGGAAGATATTTAGGCGAAGATTATATAGTAGAAGCATCAGTTGGTCATATTAGAGATCTTGCAATCTCTGGTAAAGGCGGACTTGGTGTCGATGTTGAAAACGATTTTAAGCCCACATATGTTATTAGCAGTGATAAAAAAGATGTAGTAAAGAAATTAACTAAATTAAAAGAGAAAAGTGATGAAGTAATTCTTGCAACTGACCCTGATAGAGAAGGAGAAGCAATTGCTTGGCATTTAGCTTCTGTTTTGGGTTTAGATATAAATGCTACAAAGCGTTTAGAATTTCATGAAATTACTCATGATTCTATTTTGAAAGCAATAGAAGAACCAAGAACCATCAATTTGAATCTTGTTCATTCTCAAGAAGCAAGGCGTATCATCGATAGAATTATTGGATTTAAATTATCTAATTTAATGAACAATAAAATTCATTCTAAAAGCGCTGGACGAGTTCAATCTGTTACTTTAAAGCTTATAGTTGATCACGAAAAAGAGATTAATGAATTTAAAAGTGAAGAATATTGGACAATTGAATCAAAAATTAAGAAAGACAAAAAAGATTTAGCTATTAATTTAACAAAAGTTAATGATAAAAATATCGATATAAAAAATGAAGAAGAAGCAAACAAGATTATCTCTATGATTGGAGAAGAAGTAGTTGTTTCAGAAATTAACAAAACAAAAAAATCGCTTAGTAGCAAGGATGCCTTTATTACTTCAACTTTACAACAGGCTGCTTATAATAAGTATCACTTTAAGACTAAAGAGACTACTTTTTTAGCACAAAAATTATATGAAGGTGTTGAAACTAATGATGGACTTGTTGGTTTGATTACTTATATTCGTACTGATTCAACACGTTTGGCTGATACTTTTATCGAAAGTGCAAAAAAATATATTGAAACCAATTTTGGTAAAGAGTACTACAAAGGGAAAAGAAAAACAAAAGAGACAAAATTAATGCAAGATGCTCATGAAGCTATTCGTCCAACAAGTTTATCTAGAACTCCTGAGATGGTGAAAGAATTTTTATCAGATCATGAATATAAGTTGTATAAACTTATTTTTGAAAGGGCCCTTGCATCTTTAATGGTTGATAAAAAAGTCGAATCAACTGTTGTGTCTTTCAAATCAAATAATGTTACTTTCCAAGCAAGTGGAAGTGTAACTATTTTTAAAGGTTACGATATTTTAAAAGTTGATGAAAAAGATGAAGATTCGCTCCCATTATTTAAAGAGGGTGAAACTTACGAACTTTTTGATACTGAAAAAGAACAACATTTCACAAAACCACCTGCAAGATATAATGAAGGAAAAGTTGTTAGATTAATGGAAGAAAAAGGTATTGGCAGACCTTCAACTTATTCTTCTACCATTCAAACTTTAATTTCTAGAAAATATGTTTCCAGTAGTAAAGAGGGTTTAATACCTTCAGAGCAAGGTATTAAGACCGTTAATGTATTAAATAAATATTTCCCAGACTTAATGAATACCGAATATACAGCTGATATGGAAGTTAATTTAGATAAAATTAGTGAAGGCAGCGAAGAAGAAGTAAAAGTCATTAGAGATTTCTATGATCCTTTTATTGCTCACTTTGATGAAATTAAAACGAAAATTTATAAAGATCCACTTGAATATACAGGCGAAAATTGTCCAGAATGCGGTTCGCCATTAGTTGTAAGACATGGTAAAAATGGTGATTTTGTTGCATGCAGTAATTATCCTACATGTAAGTATGTTGTTAAAAAAGAAAAAGAACCAGTTAAAGAAGTGGGTAGAATTTGTCCAAATTGTGGAGCTCCTTTGGTTTATAGGAAATCTAAAAAAGGCGATGAGTTTATTGGATGCTCAAGTTTTCCGAAATGTAGATATGTTGAAAGCATTACAAAAGATGGAGAAGTTGTTGAAGAGGAAAAAAGATATTGCCCAAAATGCGGTTCTATTTTAGTTAAAAGAAAAAGCAAACGTGGTTATTTTTATGGATGTTCAAATTATCCTAAATGTCATTATGTAGAACCACTAGAGAAAAAAGATGCTCAAAGTTAATGTAATTGGTGCAGGTTTAGCAGGTTGTGAAGCTAGTAACTTTCTTGCAAATCATGGAATTCATGTTGATTTATACGAAAAAAGACCAATAGCAAAGTCAGAGGCACATCATACCGATCTTTTTGGCGAACTTGTTTGTTCTAATTCTTTGAAGAACAAAAAATTAGATAATGCCTGTGGTTTATTAAAAGCCGAAATCGAAAAGATGGGTTCTTTAATGATGGAAGCAAGTAAAGTTTCAAGTGTTCCAAGCGGCGATTCTTTAGCTGTTGATCGAACTATATTTGCGGAATATATCACAAAGAAAATTAAAGAAAATCCAAATATTACAATTCACTATGAAGATATTTCTAAACTTCCAGAAGGTGTAACAATTATTTGTACAGGACCTTTAACAAGTAAAGATTTGCTTGAAGAAATTAGTAATATCACTGGCGAAAAATGCTATTCTTTTTTTGATGCATCAGCACCAATTGTTACAAAAGAATCAATAAACTTAGATAAAGTATATTTTAAATCGAGATATGATCATGGTGATGATAGTTATATAAATTGTCCTATGAATGAGGAAGAATATAAAAAGTTTGCAAATGAACTTTTAAATGCTAAAAAAGCAATACTTCATTCATTTGATACTAACTATTTTGAAGGTTGCTTACCAATTGAAGTTATTGCTTCAAGAGGAATTGATACTTTAAGATTTGGACCACTTAAACCAGTCGGATTAGAACATGATGGTGAGCAATATTTTGCAGTTGTGCAACTAAGGCAAGATGATTTAATTGGTAATCTTTATAACATTGTAGGTTTTCAAACAAATCTAACTTATCCTGAACAAAAAAGAGTATTCAGGTTGATTCCTGGACTTGAAAATGCTGAATTTGTGCGATATGGATTAATGCACAGAAATTCTTATTTATTTTCGCCAAAAATTCTTGATGGAGAATTGAGAATGAAAGCAAACCAAAACGTTTATGTTGGTGGGCAATTATCTGGTGTTGAAGGATATGTTGAAAGCGCTGCAAGTGGTTTACTTGCTGCTTATTATTGCTATATGAACTTGAATAATATTCCCCATAAAGCTTTATCATTTAATTCAGTTTTAGGGTCTCTTGTTCGCTATATTACACATACTGGAGCAAATTCTTTCCAACCCATGAATGCAAATTTTGGTATAATTTATAGAGCAAATGTTCTGCCAAAAGAAAAAGTAATTGAAAATGCTTTAAACGGTATTGATGCATTTCTTGAGCAACTTAAATGATTAATACAGAAGAAGAATTTTTAAAATATTTAAAGTATGAAAGAAATTATTCAGACAATACAGTTCTAAGTTATAAACAAGACTTAGATTGTTTTCATACTTTTTTGTATCGAGAAAATCGCGATTATTTGACCATTAAAGTATCTGATATTCGTGATTTTGAAACCGAAAGATTAACGGGCGGCGATACAAAAAGAAGTCTTGCTAGAAGAATAAGTGCTTTAAAACATTACTATAAATTTATGATGAAGAAAGGCTATGTTCAAGGTAATCCTTTTATGGATTTAACGCCATTAAAGTGTAACATTAAGTATCCGGAGGCAATTTATTATTCGCAAATTGTTGAGCTTTTTAAAAGAAACAAGACACGAACAGATCCCTTGCAACCTAGGGATCAAGCCTTACTTGAATTATTTTATTCAAGTGGAATGCGTTGTTCGGAAGTTGTTAATTTAAAAACAATTGATATTAATTTTGCTAGCAAAACTATTAGAGTTTTTGGTAAGGGCAAAAAAGAAAGAATTGTTCCTTTTAGTGAAGAATGTAAGGTTGCAATGATTGATTATGCTAAAAATTTAAGAGATGCATTGCAAGTTAATTTGCCTCGCGAAAAGAAGACCAATTATTTTTTCTTAAATTCTAAAGGCGGGAAGTTAACAAATAGAGGTGTTGAATATATACTTCATCAAATAGAGGGTAAGAATGCAATGGATATTGGCTTGCACCCACACGCTTTAAGACATTCGTTTGCAACTCATTTACTTGAAAATGGTGCTGATTTAAGAACAATTCAAGTTCTTTTAGGACATGAATCAATTAATACAACTCAAGTTTATACAAACATTACAAAAGAAACTTTAAAAAAAGAATATAACGAATATTTTCCACGAGCCAAAAAGAAATAGTATTTTGTTATATTTCGGTCAATTTTCAGAACTAATGCAATAAAACTTGAAAATATAGTTTTCTTTGGTGCTAGCGCAATAAAGTCATTTGTGGAATTAAAAACTAGTAAAGTTTTAGTCGTTTTTTGTTTATGAAATCATGCCGAAGATAGAAAACTGTTCGTTATATTTCGTTGATTTAGTTACCACTAAAGTGGTAGAATAAGTAGACTTTTGGCAAGATGCTAAAAGAATACACACATTATGGATTCATTTTCCTAGTCTCAAAAATCATTTTTTGAGGGAAAATGTTCGAAATAATGGAGGATTAACAAATAGGAGGTCTCATTTAAATGAGCGTAGAAGTCAAAAAAGAAGTTGTAGAAGCCGTTGAAGAAAGCGAAAAAGAAGTCGCTGCTGAAGAAGTTAAAGCTGAAGAAGCAAATGAAATGGCAGAAGCCATTCATGATCCAAATGCACCAATTGTTTCCTTAAAGAAACTTTTAGAAGCTGGTGTTCATTATGGTCATCAAACAAGAAAATGGAATCCAAAAATGGGTAAATATATCTATTGCCCACGTAATGGTATTTACATCATTGATTTAAATAAAACTAAATCTTCCATTGAAGAAAGCTATGAAAAATTAAAGGAAATTGTTAGTGCTAATGGTAAGGTTTTATATGTCGGAACCAAAACCCAAGCTAAACCAATTATCGAAGCTGAAGCTTTAAGAAGTGGATCATTCTATATTACTAACCGTTGGTTAGGTGGTGTTTTAACTAACTTTAAAACCATTCAAAGTCGTATTAGAAAATTAAAAGATTTAGAAGCCGCTGAAGCTGATGGAACCTGGGATAAGTTACCAAAGAAAGAAGTTATCCAATTAAAGAAATTACAAGTTAAATTAAGCAAAAACCTTGAAGGTATCAAGGAAATGCGTAAAATTCCTAATGCTTTAATAGTCGTCGATCCAACAATTGAACATAATGCAGTTAAAGAAGCTCTTAAGTTAAATATTCCAGTTTTTGCAATTTGTGATACAAACTGTGATCCTGATAATGTCAGTCATGTTATTCCTGGAAATGATGATGCAACCAAATCAATTCAATTAATTATTGGTTTATTGACTGATGCTATTGTTGAAGCTAAAGGTGGGTTACCAGTAATTGCTTTTACCAAAGATGAAGGTGAAGAAGTTACCATGAAAGATGCTATTAGGTTAGCTGATAGAGAAAATGCATTAAGAATGGCTGCTCGTAGAGAAATGCAAAAAGAAAAGATGGAAAGAGAAAGAGTTAGAAGAGAAGCTTTTGAAGCAAAATTACACGCTAAAAAAGATGGCGTTAAAGCTCCAAAAAAGGAAGAAGCACCAAAGGCTGAAGAAAAAGTAGAGGAGAGCAAATAATGGCAAATATTGAATTAATTAAATCATTACGTGAAAGAACTGGTGCTGGTATCATGGATTGCAAGAATGCTCTTGCTGCTTGCAATGATGATTTAGATAAAGCAACCGATTGGTTAAGAGAAAAAGGAATTGCTAAAGCTGCTAAAAAAGCTGATCGTATCGCAGCCGAAGGTTTAGCCCTTGTTTATGTTTGCCCAAAATGTGGAAATGCCTCTGTTGTTGAAGTTAATTGTGAAACCGATTTCGTTGCGAAGGCTGACCCATTCAAAGAATTAGTTAATAATTGTGCAAAAGTCGTTTTAGAAAAACAACCATCCACAATTGAAGAAGCTAAAGATTTAACTAAAGAATTATTTACTGAAGCTACTGTTAAACTTGGTGAAAAACTTGATTTTAGAAGATTTGATATCATTAAGAAAGAAGTTGAAACTAATGGTGTTGGTTCATACATTCATATGGGTGGAACTCATGCAGTCTTGGTTCTTCTTGAAAAAGATGATCCAGAACTTGCTCAAGGTATTGCAATGCATATTGCTGCTAACGGGCCAAAATACATTCTTGAAAGCGATGTTTCAAAGGAATGGATTGAAAATGAAACCAAGATTCAAAGAGAAGCTGCTAAAAATGATCCAAAACTTCAAGGAAAACCAGAACAAGCTCTTGTTCGTATCATTGAAGGTAAAGTTCATAAACAATATGCAGAACTTACACTTGTTGATCAACAATATTTACTTGATGGCGAAAAAACAGTTGGTCAAGTCTTAACTGAAAGAAGTAATAAAGTTTTAAAATTTGTTCACTATACTGTTGGTGAAGGACTTGAAAAACGTCATGATGATTTTGCTGAAGAAGTTAAGAAACAAGCAAATATTTAATTTTTAAAAA
>CAVEUG010000064.1:17552-19644 GCA_963618895.1 Slackia isoflavoniconvertens
AATGTATATAAGGATGCAAAATTTATTAAAAATATAACTTTTGAAGAAATTTTAGAAAAAGATTTAAAAGTTATTGATCAAGGATCGGTAGCAATGCTTAAAGGGCACGATGTAGAAATTAAAATTTTCTCAGCTGAAGATCCAAATAATTTCTTAAAAGTCGTCAATGGCGAAGATATAGGCACCACAATAAAGGAGAATTAGTTATGGCAGAATTCTATGATAAGACAAAACAAAAAATGGAAAAGGCAATTGAAAGTTTAAAATTCAATTTAAATTCTTTACGAACTGGAAGAGCTTCACCAAGCTTAATTGAAAACATTCAATGTGATTATTATGGTGATAAAATCGACATTAATTCAATTGCGGCAGTCAAAATTCCAGAACCACGTCAACTTTTAATTACTCCATATGATAAAAATGACGTTAAGTCAATTGTTGCTGCAATTAATGCTTCTCAACTAGGAATTAATCCAGTTGTTGATGGCGCAAATATTCGTTTAGTTATGCCTGCTCCAACTCAAGAAAGAAGAGCAGAACTTGCTAAAAAAGCAAAAGCTTATGGTGAAGATACAAAAGTTGCTATTAGGAATATTAGAAGAGATGTTTTAGAAGAAGTTAAAAAAACTGAAGGGTTATCAGAAGACTTAGTTAAACGCAATGAACAAGAAGTTCAAAAAGCAACTGATGAAATTATCACTTTAGTTGATAAAATTGTTAAAGAGAAAAACGAAGAAATAATGTCATTTTAGTTATGGATAACGAGATTAAACCTAACATTGAAGAGACAAAGCAAACCCATAAAGAACCTAATATTCATGTTAATCATATTAATCCTGAAGGGAAAAAATCAATGCTTAACAGGGTTCTTGTTGCGATTGTCTTAGTTTTAATAATTGCACCTTGTACTTTCATTGGTGATTATCTTTATTTTTCACTTGTTTTTGCTGCTGCAATGATTAGTTGTCATGAAATTATTATGGCCCCTCAATCAATCACTCATAAATATAAAAACATCATTTACGTTTTTGCTTATATTATGATGATTTCAATTATTTATTGGATATTCTTAAAAAATAATATTAATGAATTTGAAAGCTATAAAAGTCAGGGAATTCAAGATCAATTTGTATTTAATGTCGCTAATGGATTTAAATTACCACAAATGAGTTTAAGTGGATTCTTTGTATGTATTGGGTTCTTTTTCTTAATGGTTGTTATTGATAAAAATTTTTCAATTAATGATGCATTTTATTTTGTAACAATGCTATTTATTGTTTCTATGGGTTATCAATGTGCTTTATTTTTGAGATATTATCCATTTGTAGATGCACAAAATACTTTAGGGGCTGGAAGTGATTTAGTAAAGAATGGTTATTTTAAATATTTTCAATCAGCATTACTTATTATATTTATTTTGATTGGCGTTTGTATGAATGATATTGGAGCATATTTTGTTGGCATGCTTTTTGGCAAACATCATATGACTCCAAGAATTTCGCCTAAGAAGACTTGGGAAGGTTTTGTTGGTGGTGTAGTTATTTCGATTATTACAAGTTTTGGATTTGCAATGATTTTTGACGCAATTGGCAGTCCATTACTTAGTTTTTTAGATTTAAAACATTGGTATAATGTTTTGGCTTTAGCACTTGTTATGCCACTCACTGGAACTTTAGGAGATTTGATGTTTAGCTGTATTAAAAGAAATTTTGGCATTAAGGATTTTGGGACTATTTTAAAATCACATGGCGGAATATTAGATCGTGTGGATTCTTTAATGTTTTCAGCAATTGCTGTTAGTTTATTAATTGTTATTATGTCTCATAATTGGGGAATATTGTTATGATGAGAAAAATTGCTCTTTTAGGGGCCACTGGTTCTATTGGTACTCAAACCCTAGAAGTTTTAAAAGAAAGAAATGATTATGAATTAGTAGCGGTTTCGTGTAAAGGAAATATTGAAAAACTTGCTAATTATTTTGGTGTGTTTGATTCAATAAAATTTGCTTCAGTTGAAAGAAAAGAAGACGCCGATATGCTTAGTGAAAGATTTCCTGGAATCAAATTTTTCCATGGCGAAAAAGGCATTGAAC
>CAVEUG010000065.1:0-544 GCA_963618895.1 Slackia isoflavoniconvertens
AACTACCTTTAGAGTATTGTGATATAACTTCATATAAATTTTTTTATTTAAATTAACAAAACATAACGATTTAAATGATGGTAAAAAAATGTCGTTATTCATCAATTCAATTTCTTTGAAATTTGTAACATCTTTACAAACCTTATAGTAACTAAATAATGCGATACAATCATAAGTTCCACCAGTTTTATTCATTCTATTTCTTTTGCCCCCTAAATCAGTACGATAATTCTTTAAAAATTCAACATATTGTAATTGAACTTTTTCCCAAATAGCGTTTACATCCTTTTTAGGATAATGCATTCCTATATGTTCTTTAATAATTCTTTTACAAGCATTTGAATATATAACATGTACTTTTCTATTAAAATCTAAATCTTTATCTTTCATTACTTTTCTCCATTTAACTAATCACTAATTAATTATTCGGCCGATAAATTATACAACGTTTCCAAAAATAAATCTTTATTCCAAAGTTTTAAGTTTTCAACATCATTAATAAAATTCTTAACGTCTTCTTTAGCGGATTCATAATCAACCGATT
>CAVEUG010000065.1:554-4931 GCA_963618895.1 Slackia isoflavoniconvertens
AATCTCTTCCTTTTACATGATTTTTATATTCCCTACAAATAATTGCATGGATTTTTCCTGCAAATAAAGTTGACTCCTTAAAAATCTTGATTTCATATGGGGAAGGCAACATTCTATATTTACTTATTGTTTCCCCACCACTAGAATTGTTTATATCAACCTCAAATTTAATTTTGATTTTTTTATTTGAAACTACTCTTTTGGCATCTTCGCTTTTTGGAAAAAAAGACATCATAAGTAGTAAAGTATTCCCTTTCAAAAATGCGCTCTTAATCTCTGTATTTTCATCCTTGACTTTTGATTCAACAACCATTTCAATTCCAAAAGATTGAAATTCTTTTTCTAAATATGGAAAATACTTATCTAAAGTAAACTTTTGGTCATTTTCTAACAACGCAAAATCAAGATCTTCACTAAAGCGATCTAAACCATAGAAAATTCTTAAGCATGTATCACCATAAAATGCAACTTTATCAAAAAATCCTCCACGAGAAAGTCCTGCTAAAGCAATTTCTTGCAAAATTTCTTTAATAGCATTCTCTCTATCATCATTATTTTGAGGATTATATTTTTCAAGCATTGTTTCAATGGCGTTAATCATGTTCGTATTCCTTTCTTATCAATTTAATCAACATATTCAAATTTGTCTTGTTATATAAACTTGCAAGTCTAATCATTAATTTAAAATCACATGTTGAAAATACATGGTCATCAATCCTTTTATCAACAAATAGTAACTCTTTAAGATCACTAATATTTCTAACAACTCTCCACTTCGCTAAAGAATCACAAATTGCTTTTTCTTTTGTTGCAATTCTTACGATATAATCACCATTTTCTATATATGTTAATCCTTCGGAAAAAGCATTAGTACAGATATCATTAAATTCAAATCTACCAAATTTATTTATATATGTTTTACTTTTCTTAATATTCAATGATGCAGAAGTAACCGATACAACTTTTTCAGGGATTAAACCATAAAATGATAAAGCCCAATCAAAGCTTAAATATGATGGAGATAAAATTGAAGATGCTAAAAAATATGGTTCAACATTTTTATTTGTTTCATAAATTCCTCTAGTAAGTCTATAAATATTACCGCTTTTTGACTCTCTTTTAATTTTGTCAAGATCATTAGAGTAATTAATATACTTTTCCTTTAGCATCGAAGTTGTTAATATCATATTTGCTCCTCTAAATACAATTATATTGTATTAACTGGAGCAAATAAACAAAAATTATTAAAAAATTTAAACTTGTACAGCTAAAAATATTATGCATTTATTCATTAATATCTAAATCTTTAAGAATCTTTTTAAAAGTATCTTGCCCATCTAGACAGGTATCAATAAGCCAATTTTTCTCTTCTTTCCAATTTTGAAGACCGCGATAATAAAATGATTTCTTAGAATCTTCAATAATGAAAGGAACAATATTAAATCTTAGACATTCTTTTAATGCAATTAGTCTTCCAACCCTTCCATTACCATCTTGAAATGGATGAATATTTTCAAAATCGACATGAAATTCAACTATATCTTCAATCGTAATATTTTCTTTTGCATTGTAGTTTTTAATGAGTTCATTCATTACAAAAGGAACTTCACTTGGTTTAGAGGTTAGTTTACCACCAACCATATTTGGCTTCTTTTTATAATCCCCAACTGCGAACCAATCTAGAGTTGAATCCTTTGTTCCTTGCTTTAATATTAAATGTAATTGTTTGATAATTTCTTCATTTAGTGGTTCCAAAGCATTATCAATAATATAATCAATTGCTCGAAAGTGATTACTTGTTTCAATAATATCGTCCACCGATATTCCTTCGTTTGCTTCAATTGTTCTTGTTTCAAAAATAAGTCTTGTTTGATCTTCTGTAAGTTTTGAACCTTCAATATGATTAGAGTTGTATGTCATTCTAACTTGAAGTTCATGATAAAGACCACCACTAATCCTTGCTTCTTTTTCTTCTTTCAAGATTTGTAAAATATGATTATCATAAATAAACTTATATAAATCACTAGTTTTACAATCTAAAAAACTAGCAATCTTTACTAGAACATTATTTGTTAATTTTTCGCCTTTTCCAATTTTTGCAATCGTTCTAGATGAAATGCCTAGTTTAGTACACAAGTCTGATTTTTTTAAATTTAATTCAGATAATTTTTTTTCTAACAGTTTGTATGAATACATATTTATCCTCTTAAAATCTTTACTTTTTATAACACAAAATACACTAAAAGTAAAGATTTGCAAAATAAAAAGTAAAGATGAGATATCCTTACTTTTTTGATAATATTTTAAAATATTTGATTCAATCGTGCATTTTTCAGCCTAGCACTCAGTTTGTAATTCTTCTTTCTTTGGGTAGTTGCATTTTCTCTTCCATCTTCCATAGAAAAACATAAAAACTGAAATAATTGCACCTATTGCCCAACCAATTGGCCAAGCAAAATAAACACCTTGATAGCCAAACATATTTCCTAAAATTAAAGCAGCTAAAACACGAACAACTAAATCAACTGAAGTTCCTAAGGTAAATCCAAGCATATCCATTGACCCCTTTAAAACTCCATCAAGAGGGATTTTGATAACCATCAAGAAAAAGAATGGAACAACTGATGAAATAAATAAAGTTCCTGAATTAATAATGGTTTCAGTATTTTCATCATTTTCACCAGATAAGAAAACTTTTACCCAAAATTCTTTAAAAGGCAAAATAACAACAGTAGCAATTACGCAGAAAATTGCACATATGATAAGGGTCGAATAATATCCTTGCATAATTCTTTCATGTTTTTTAGCACCAACATTTTGCGAAACAAAATTTGTTAAAGCATTACATAAAACAGTAAAGATATTAATTGCAATATAACAAATTTTATAAGCTGCTGAATATCCTCCAGCAACATTATTTCCACCAACACTAGTTAAAATTGTTGTAATAATAACACCACCAATTGAGATAAATAAGCCTTGAAGAATACTTGGAATTGAAACTGAAACAATCTTTTTAAAGATTGGTTTATCAAATCCATGAACTTTCTCTTTGTCCATTTTTTCAATACTTCTAAATAAAACCACTAATGACAAAATAGCGGCTATAGCTTCAGAAATAACAGTTCCTAAGGCAAGACCTGCACTATTTAGTTTAACAGGAACAACAAATAATAAATCTAAGCCAACATTAAGCAATGTTGAAAAAATTAAGAAATACAAAGGAGTTTTTGAATTTCCTAAAGATTGAAACATATACATTGCGTAGTTATATATAAATAAGAATATAATTCCTGCAATATAAATGAGCATATAAGATAATGCTTCATTAAAACATCCGTCACCTGATGAGGTATCGATCATAACCTTAAGTAAAGGATAAATAATTGCAAAACCAACAAGTGTAGTAATTAAACCTAAAACCAATGTCGAAATAATGCCGACTCTTGCAGTCTTTTTTAAAGAAATATAGTCCTTTGCACCAAAATAATTTGCTGCAACTACACCGCATCCAACACCAAAGCCAACCGCAATATCTAAAAAGATAACTGTAATTGGATATACAATACCAACGGCATCAAATGAATCAACCGAACTAATAAAATGTCCAGCAATAAAGTTATCAGCTAAATTATATAATTGTTGAAGTGTTACTGATAAAATCATTGGAATCGCAAATAAGAGAATAACTTTAAATGGATTTCCTTCGCTCATGTCTTTACTTTTCATAAAAATACCTTCTTTTTCAGACAAACGACAATATTATAGACCTTTGATTTAAAAAGGGTTATTGAAAAAATAAAAACTATCGAAATATGAGAATATATTACTAGCATAGGACAATTACGTAATAAAAATAAATCTTGAAATAAGTATTAAGATTCTTAAAAAAATGAATTTTCTAATCAGAAGATTCTTATTAAATGTGTCCCATAAATCGCCAACATATAATGTTTTATAAATTCCATCTAATACTTCTTTTTCATCATTTAATGTTACGAAACAGAGATAGTGATTATTATCAAAATTTTCAAGTTCTTCACTTGCGATAACGATGCTGCAGTTATGATATGCATCAATTTCAAATGCTAAATTTCTTACATAATCAAAAAATTTAAATTGTAGTAATTTGTTGTAATTTCTAAATCATTCCAGTTGACATCATATCTTATATTCAACGAGATCGTGATTATTTTCAAAATTGATATTACAAATTACGCCAATCAATTTAGGTTCATTTATTAAGTGATAAAAACTAAAAATATTCAAATAATTAAATCTGTTTTTCTCTCAAAATTATACAATTTACTGAACTTCATCATTCTTAAAAATTGAAAATCATAGGAATTTTAAATTGAAAATAATAGGAATTTCAAA
>CAVEUG010000066.1:0-496 GCA_963618895.1 Slackia isoflavoniconvertens
CACATATACTAAACACTAAAGAAAAAATTCCTATTATATTCTTTGACAGGTCTTTTTTTAAGTTATGATTAATCATAAAAGACAAGAACGAGGATTTCTTCTTCTTAGTCGTTTCGCTTATATTATCTAAAGTATTTTCTTTTATTTCTTTAATAAATAATTGTTTGCCATTGGTTAGGTCTAAATACCCATCATTGAACTCGTTAACCATTTTCTTATTATGAGAGACAACAATAATTAATTTGGATTTAGATAGTTCTTTTAATTCATTCATTAGCAAATACGAGTTTTCCTCATCTAAATTTCCTGTTGGTTCATCTGCAAAAATGACTTTTGGGTTATTTAATAATGATCTAATTAAACATACTCTTTGCTTTTCTCCACCACTTAATAATGAAACTTTTTTGTTTTTTACCTGATCGATTTTGTATTTAACTAAATAATCGTCAATAATCTTTTTATTAGAAATATTTTTGACTTTTGCAGCAAGTTCTAA
>CAVEUG010000066.1:506-5187 GCA_963618895.1 Slackia isoflavoniconvertens
TTTAGAAACACTCTTGCCTTTATATAATATTTCTCCTTTTGAAGGTTTCATCAATCCTTGAAATATATTTAGTAACGTCGATTTGCCACATCCAGACTTTCCAAAAATAAAAAACATTCCAGATGATGGTAAATCAAAACTTATATCATTCAATATTGATATTGCTTTCCCATCATTTGTTATAAAACTTTTTGATAGATTTTTTACACGGAATAATTCTTTCATCACTATTAATAGGGGGGGAATTTAAAAAATTTACAAAATATCTTACAAAACATCAAAACAAAAAATAGCTTTCTGTTGAATTTCTTTTATAATTAAATTTTTTTAAATTAAAAATAAAATGATTTATAAGCATAAAAAAACGCCAATAATTAATTGGACGATTTCTCTATAACTTCGTTATTTCCGATAGTTTTTAAATTTGGCGGAGAAAGAGGGGATTGAACCCTCGCGCCGGTTGCCCGACCTAACAGTTTAGCAAACTGTCCCCTTCACCACTTGGGTATTTCTCCAGTCGAATAATAATATACCATAAACTAGGTATTATTTCCAAAACTTTTTATTGTATTTATATATATTGACTAAATGATAACAAGTTCATTCATGAAACATTGATTTTCATGAATGAACTTAATTATTTAATATTTTATTTAAATATTTTTAATATGCTTTTGCAAAAAGGACAACATATTTTGCTGGTTTCCCACAACAAGCACATCTATCATCAAATGGTATCTGGTCAAATGGAATGCAACGTGCAGTTGCAGTAGTTAATTCTTTGATTTTATTTTCACATTCGCTATCACCACACCACATCATCTTTGCATATCCAGATTTATCAACAACTTTCTTAAGTTCATCAACTGAATGAACCTCAGTAATGTTTGCGAGCAAGTTTTCGAGAGCTTTTTTATACATTGTTGAATGAATATCATTTAATTCAGCAGGAATATCCTTTGCAACGTCTTCAAACTTAACAACTTTTTTAACTCTATCAACTCTCCTAACAATCATAACATGCCCATTTTCAATATCTTTTGGACCTATTTCAATTCTTAATGGAACGCCCTTGACTTCGTAATTCGCAAATTTCCATCCAGGAGTACGATCAGAATCATCTAATTTTACTCTAATTCCTAGCATTTCTAATTCTTTAGCAACTTCCCTACACTTTGCCAAAACGCCTTCTTTGGCCATTTGAATCGGAACAATTACAACTTGAATTGGGGCAACAAATGGTGGCAAAACCAAGCCATTATCATCGCCATGAACCATAATAACAGCGCCTACAAGACGAGTAGAAGCTCCAAAACTTGTTTGATAAGGAGTTTTTAATTGCCCGTCTTTATCTAAATATTGAATGCCAAAAGCTTTTGCAAAATCCTGGCCAAAATAGTGAGTGGTCCCACTTTGTAATGCCTTCCCATCATGCATCAAAGCTTCAATCGAATAAGTTTCCTTCGCTCCAGCAAACTTTTCTTTATCAGTTTTCCTGCCTTTTACAAATGGAATAGCTAATAAATCTCTACCGGTTCTATCATAAACATCAAGCATTTTTAAAGCCATCTCTCTAGCCTCTTCTTCGCTGGAATGCATTGTATGGCCTTCTTGCCACAAAAATTCACTCCCTCTTAAAAATGGCCTCGTAGTTTTTTCCCATCTAACAACTGAGCACCATTGATTATACATTTTTGGCAAATCTCTATATGATTGAATTATGTTTTTATAATGATTGCAAAATAAAACCTCACTAGTTGGTCTAACAATCAATGGATCTTCAAGTTTGTTTCCGCCGGCTTCTGTGCACACTAAAGTCTCTGGTGCAAATCCTTCAATGTGATCTTTTTCTTTTTTGAATTGTGATGAAGCAATTACCATTGGCAAATAAACGTTCTGAACACCATTCTTCTTAAATTCCTTATCAATAAAGCTTTGAATTTCTTCCCAAATTGCATATCCATAAGGTCTATAAATAATGAAGCCCTTAACATCGCTATAATCCATTAATTCCGCTTTTTTACAAACATCTGTATACCACTGTGCAAAATCAACATCACGTGGTGTTATATCTTTATTTTTAATTTCTTGCTTTTCCATAAAATTTCTCCTCTTTTATTTTATTGTAGTAATAATCTTCTTTTGTATTTTTGGATTTAACGGCAAAAGCATTAAATCTTTTTTAGAGATTATATCATTTGAAAAGTCTTTAATCCCTATTTTGCCTAAAAGTTCCATCGATTGGAAAGTCTTAGAATTTAAAGCAACAATTGGAATATTCATCTTATAAATTTTATCGTATAATTCTTTAAATTTAATATAACTTCTAGAATTTGTACGAATATTAGAATCAAAAAGCGGGTCAACAAAGAAATAGTCAAACATTTGATATGTCTTAGTTTTCAGAACATAGTCACCTGTTTTTGCAAATATAGCTAAGTCGTAACCTAACCTTCTAATTTCGGAAAATTTAGTTTGAAGCAAATTATTTTCTTCTTCGTCAATTAAATCTACAGCAGGTAAACAAAAAACAATATTTGCTTTTTTAGCATCTTGAATATTTTTAAGTACATCTATTGCTTCATCAATAAATTCAAAAGGCATTCTAATAACCAACTTAAAATTAGGACTTGATGTTTGAGATATAAAAGTTGGAACCATTGATTTTAAAATAATAGACACAAGTGGTTGAGATAAATTAAATGTCTTCGCACTTTTTAAAATGTCATCCTTATTTGTAATAATCGTAGAATTAAACTCAACGTAACTTAAATAAGCAAATATAGTTGCTCTTGTATTCGTGACATGAACAACTGGGCTATATAAAATAGAAAATTCTTTTTCTTTAATAATTCTTTTAAGCTCAGTTTTATACGCCGACTCTAAAATTGAAATTTCATTTTTGCCTTTGCTATAAATACTTACTTGTCTATTAATGTCACTTGAAGTCTTGAATAAATCTGCTAAAAGAAGAAATGCACTGTCATAATTGCTTGGTAGATCGGAAACTTGCGCACTGCAAACCTTAAAATCATAAGTTTCAGCAAGACCACGAATATCTAAATATCTTTGAACAATATTAGCCATTTCATAAGAGTGTCTAGATAATTGATAATCGTTATAAACTCTTAAATCTAAAACAGCAAATTCTAAAGAATCCATCCCACTAAAAAAGAAAGAAACATTATTTGTTGTATTAGAATATAAAGCATCAATTACACATCTTTTAACAACATATTCATTGTAATAACTGATATTATTTGGCTTTACATAAAGTTTAAAAATAGTCATTATACCTTTTGAAAATCTTCCGTCATCATACATTTTTTTAATTAAGCCTACATCATAAACATCATGTTTTACGTTCTTTTTAGCGACTCTATGATCTACAGGAGTATGAATCAATCTAGAAGAACTTAGATATATCATGTTTTTTTCTTTGTCAACGCAATTACATTTTAAAATCATACGATAGGCTAGTTTTTTCTTATACATTGTTATAACATAGTTAGTAACAAGAACTGCATCCTTTGATAAAGGATCAAATTCCAAATTAAGCAAAGTATTAATAAAAGTCTTAACATCATTTTGATCAGAGTCAGGGAAAAAATTTAAAAAATCAGCAAACGAAATAGTTGTAATTTGACGAAGATTTTTAAAAGTAAAATAATCAACTGTCTGGCTAGATTCCTTATAATTAATGATGAAAACTCTTTCGTTTTTAAACATTTCGGTTCTTTTAATTTCCTTATTTCTCACTTGATGTGGAACCGTTATAAAAACAATAAGAAATAAAACTCCAACAAGAAAAAAAGCAAGAAAAACAACCAAAAAAGCTACCCAATATTGATGCTCTATAAATATTTCTTTACCACTTTGCGTATCTATAAGAATTTTAAGTATATTCATACTTAAATATATTAAACTTTTTTAGTCTATTAATAAAGTTATTATATTTTAGCAATAATTCTTTTATAATATTTAGGCTGGAGAAATGCCCAAGCGGCTGAAGGGGTCGGTTTCGAAAACCGATAGAGGTGAATAGCCTGCGGGGGTTCAAATCCCCCTTTCTCCGCCAAAAGAATAATGTAAGTTTCAATATTTTGTAATTTACATTATTCTTTTCATTAAGGAGTTTCAATATATGTGTGTAATAAGAAAAGCAGTATTTAGCGATATTAAAAAAATTAATAAACTTTTATATGAAGTTCAAAAAATACATAGCGATACCAGACCTGATTTATTTCGATCTGGTGCTAAAAAATACACAGATGAACAATTAAAAAGCATATTTGAAAATGATCAAACACCTGTTTTTGTTTTTGACAATAACGACGAAATTCTTGGATATGTTTTTTGCATTTTTAAACAAGAATTAAATAGCAACACTTTAACTCCAATAAAAACGCTTTATATTGATGATTTATGTGTTGATGAAAACTCAAGAGGTCATCATATTGGGACAAGTTTATATAAATATGTAGTTGAATTTGCTAAAGAAAATAATTGCTATAATGTTACCTTAAATGTTTGGGCTAATAACAAAAACGCAATTGAATTTTATAAATCAATTGGGTTAGCAATTCAAAAAATTGGAATGGAAAAAATCTTAAAATGAGCAATATAAAAAATCACTCGCATGAGTGATTTTTTATCGATTACATCATTTAATTTTCTTTCT
>CAVEUG010000067.1:0-18346 GCA_963618895.1 Slackia isoflavoniconvertens
GTAGATTGGCTGGAGGTTTATTAAATATTTTCCTTCCAGGTATTGGTAGAATTTACTTAGGCTATGTTGGAATTGGTGTTGCTCAATTATTATTAGCTTTCATTGGTGTAGGATGGATTTGGTCATTTATTGATGGAATTATTATCCTTGTTGGCAGTGTCGTTGTTGATGGAAATGGCAAACCTTTAGGCGATTAATATTAAAATCTTAAAATATTTATATTTTAAATGTGTTCATTGAACACATTTTTTTATATAATATACGCGCTATGAAAAAGAAGAAAGTTAGATATTACCCTCAGTTATTTAAATACATAAAACCATTTAAAAAAGAATTAATATTGGCTATCTCTTTAACTATCGTTGAAGCATCACTTGAAATGTTCGTTCCTTTTTTAATGAACTATTTACTTACTTTAGGTGTTTATAAAGATGCTAATAATCAATATCAAATAAATTTAGATAATTTAATCATGATTGCATCTATTATGATTGTATGCGCAGTTTTAGCTTTCATACTTGGAACTTTAAGTGCAAAATATGTTGCAAACACAGGAAGAAAGTTTGGCGCACATCTCCGTCTTGAATCATATAAAAAAGTTCAAGATTTTAGTTTTAATAATATTGATAACTTAAGACAATCATCATTAATTACAAGACTTACTGATGATAATCAAATTATTCAAAATACTTTTTGTACAAACTTTAGACCTTTAATTAGGGCACCAATATTATTACTTTGTTCAATAATATTTACTTTAATTATTTCTCCACAACTTGCGGTATTTTTATTTGGTCCAATGATTATTTTATGTGTAATTTATATAATCATTATTAAAAAAGTCAGACCAAGATATAAAGAAATGCAAACCCAAACAGACTTACTTAATCAAGATACTCAAGAAGCAATTAAAAATGTTAAAACCATTAAGTCATATGTAAAAGAGGATTATGAAATTTCTAAATTTAATTCAATTAATAATACGTTAAGATTAGTTTCGACTAGATCTTATTCAATGACTTCTTTAAGTATGCCAGTATTAAACTTAGTTGTTTTTTCTACTATAGTTTTAATTTTATATGTTGGCGGTATTTTTGTCATTGATGATAAATATATGATTACAACGGTAAATATTTCAGCTTTCTTAACATACTTAAATCAGTCTTTAGGTGCTTTTAGAATGATTAATAATGGTTTAACTGCTGTAAATAAAGCCGATGCTTCTGTTATTAGAACTTGCGAACTTTTATCAACAGAAATTGACTTACAATTTGATAATGATTCAAAACTTAAAATTGATAACGGCGATATAACTTTTAAAAATGTTTACTATAAATCTTCTTCAAAACAAGAAACTTATGTCTTAAATAACATAAGTTTAAATATTAAATCAGGGGAGTTTGTTGGTATTATTGGCCCAACAGGATCTGGCAAATCTACTTTAGTTAATTTAATTGACAGGTTTTATGATGTTTCAAAAGGAGATATTTTAATTGGCGGAAATAACATTAAAGAATATTCAGAATATGAACTCCATAAAAATATTGGTTTTTGTTTTCAATCACCACTACTTTTTAAGGGAACTATACTTGACAATTTAAGATTCGGTAATCCGGATGCTTCTATGGAAGAAGTTATCAAAGCATGCAAAATTGCTTGTTGTTATGATTTTATAGTTAATCATTTGGATAATGGTTTCAATACTGAAATAAGCGAGGGTGGAACAAATGTTTCCGGCGGTCAACGTCAAAGACTTTGTATTGCTAGAGCTATAGTTGCAAAACCTAAAATTCTTATTTTTGATGATAGTTTTAGTGCACTTGATCGCGTTACAGAATCTACTTTAAAAAATAATTTAAGAAATAATCTTTTAGATATAACCAAAATTGTAATATCTCAAAAAGTTTCAACGATTGAGGATGCTGATAAAATTATTGTTTTAAATGAAGGCAAACTTGAAAACGTTGGAACTGGTGAAGAATTAATAAAAATTGACACCATTTATAAAGATATGGTTAAGTCTCAAAAAAGAGGTGCGTAATATGAAAAAGAGTAAAGTATTTTTACGTTTATTAAAATATTACAAAAGTTCAATCCCACTACTAATCATAGTCTTCCTTTTAATATGTTTTTCTTCATTTGCAAATATCTATGGAACCTTCATGGTAAAGGATATTATTAACGCGATTGATTTAGCAGCTCAAAATAAAGGCAACAACGAATATTATATGCAATTTATGCAATTAATTTTGTATATGATTATATTATATGCTTGCGCTTTAGTTGCTCTTTTCACATACACACAAACAATCATTCGAATTTCTCAAAAAGTAATTTACAAAATAAGAAATGAACTTATTGAACATGTTGAAAAAATGCCAATTTCATATTTTGATAAGCATAAACATGGTCAAATAATGACTTATTTTACAAATGATGTTTCAACATTATATGATTCATTAAATATCAGTTTTGCAAATATTGTTTTTAGCTTTGGAAATATTGTTGGAACCATTACTTGCATGATTTTAATTAATGTTTATTTATCATTAGTTGTTTGCGCATTTATGGCTGCTGAATTTGTTTTCATCATTTTGAATGGTAAATTTACTAGAAAATACTATGTTGAAATGCAAAATGAACTAAGCGAAGTTAATGCTGTTTGCGAAGAAAATATTAATGGATTAAAAGTTATTAAAGCATTTAATCATAAAACTGAATCTTTAAAGAAATTTGATAGCTATAACGAAAATTTAAGAACTGCTGCCACAAAATCTTTCTATCATACAGCAATAAACACTCCATTTATTACCTCACTTTCATATTTTAACTTTGCAATCTCTTGTATTTTAGGATGTTTAAGTCTTGTTCAAGGAAATATAACATTTGGGGCATTATCAACCTATTTGGTATATGTTAGACAATCTTGTCAACCACTTAATTTCTTCGTTCAACACGTTAATAATATTTTAACTGCTTTATCTGGAAGTGAGCGTATTTTCAATTTCTTAGACACACCAATAGAAGAAGATAATGGAACAGTTACTCTTGTTAAAATCGACTCCAAATCTAGTAAATATAGCGATAAATATGGATGGAAAATCCCAAATGAAGATGGAACATTCACTATTAAACCTATGAAAGGTAAAATTGAATTTAAAAATGTAACATTTGGATATCTTGAAAATAAAAACGTTATTCATAATGTTAGTTTCAAAGCAAATGTTGGTGATAAACTTGCTTTTGTTGGTCCAACAGGTGCCGGAAAAACAACGATTATATCATTGATTTCTAGATTCTATAACATTAATGAAGGAACAATTCTTTACGATGGAATTAATATTAAAGATATTAAACTTGAATCATTAAGAAGATCTATTTCTTGTGTTACTCAAGATACTCACTTATTTACTTGCACCATTAAAGATAATATTCGTTACGTTAGAATGCATAGCACTTTTGATGAAGTTAAAAAAGCTGCCGAAATTGCAAATGCTGATGGATTTATTTCTCGTTTACCATCAAATTATGAAACTATGCTTTATGATGATGGGCACAATTTAAGCGAAGGCCAAAGACAACTTTTAGCCCTTTCTAGAGCTGCAATTTCTCAACCTCCACTACTTATTTTAGATGAAGCAACAAGCAACATTGATACTAGAACTGAAAAGTTAGTTACAAAAGCCATGGGTGAAATTATGGAGGGTAGAACTTCACTTATCATTGCTCATAGACTATCAACAATTCAACATTGCAACAAAATTATTGTTATGGAAAATGGAGAAATAAAAGAAGAAGGAACCCATGAAGAGCTCCTTAAACTTAAAGGTTTATATTACGATTTACATCGTGGTAAGAAAGAACTAAGTTAATTTAAGCAATAATATAAATACCAGCAAAGTAAGGTGGTAAATATTTATAAAAATCTTGTCGATAATTTGAAATAACTAGTTTCCTATCACGTTTTTCATGTTCAATGATTTTATGACTGCTCAAATTGATAATAATCAGTAATTTGTGTTTTTTATATTCTCTTACAAATTTAACAACATGAGGATGAGATTTTTCAGCTTTAAATGAACCAAACTTTAAAATATCGCTACCATTCCTATATTTTGTTAATTCTTTATAAAAATTCAAAATAGAATTTTTATCATTTTCTTCATACTCTACATTTATATTTTTGTCTAAATAATCTGGATTAACTTTTACCCAAGGAGCCCAATTTTTATTGAAACCAGCATTAATTCTATCATTCCATTGCATTGGTGATCTTTCGTTATCTCTATTTTGAAGTTTAATCATTTTCATTGCTAAAGAATGAGGGATACAAAATTTTCTAGCTAAATTATAAATGTTATGCCCAACTACATCGTTAACTTCTTCTATTCTTTTTGGTTGAACTGGATAATTTGTCATTCCAAGTTCTTCGCCTTGATAAATAAATGGTGTTCCTTTTAAAGTCAACAAAAACAAACCATAAGCCTTTGCACCAACTTCACGATATTTAGGTTTAACAAATCTTGATACAGAACGAAGTTGATCATGATTTTCAAAATAGTTACAACAATATTCACAATATTCTTGATAGTTAAAAATAATCTTTTTGAATTTACGAATATTAAATGGTTTTTTAAAAATTGGGATAAGATTAAATTTATCGCAATTTTGATGCTCAAATGAAATAAGCATGTCTAATTCACCATTTTTAATATATCTATTTGCAATATCAACAGTTGTTCCTGGGGTCTCTCCAATCATAACCATATCATATTTATTCAAAATATCTTTTCTAAATCTTTTAAGTAATGCGTGATTACCATCTTTATTATCGTAATGCTCTTGACCTGTTTGTGTAATTTTTGGTTTTCCATTCTTTAATGATTCTTTCCATAAATAACTTATGGTATCACATCTAAATCCATAAACGCCTTTATCAAGCCAAAATTTCATTATATCTTCAACTTCTTTAATAACTTCTTCGTTATGATAGTTTAAATCAATTTGTTGTTTGCAAAATAAATGCATGTAAAAAGTAGTTTTATCATTTTCTAATGGTTCCCAAGCACTCCCAACAAAGATTGATTGCCAATTATTTGGTGCTTTATTATTTTTTCTTCCTCTGCCTTTTTTAAAGTAGTAATAATCTCTATATTTTGTAGTTGGATTATTTATTGCTTCTTGAAACCAATAATGTTCACTTGATGTATGATTTATTACAAGATCCATAATAATTTTGATATCTCTTATATTAGCTTCATGCATTAAAACATCAAAATCTTCCATAGTTCCAAACCTAGGATTTATTTTCTTATAGTCGCTAATATCATATCCCATATCATACATAGGAGAAGCATAAATTGGAGATAACCAAATAATGCCAACACCTAAATCTTTTATATAATCTAGTTTTTGAGTAATTCCTTTTAAATCTCCCCATCCATCATTATTTGAATCATAAAATGATGAAGGATAAATTTGATAAATTATGCGTTCTTTATATGCTTCTTTCATAAATATTAAGTTCCAATCTTTATTAATTTTACAATGAACTGATGTTTTTTTAAAGTTTCTTATATGATTTTAAACCTACCACGAATGAAATATCAATGAACTAATCAATTATTTTTCATTATTAAAACGTTTCTTTAATTTAATAAAGAAACGTTTAATATTATTATTTAATCTTTGGATACTTTTCTCTATTTTTATTATATTCAGTGTGCAAGTATTCATGAGCTTTATGACTACCATATTCACCAAAATAATCTTTATAGAGTTTAACAATATCTGGATTTAAGTGAGATCTACGAATTGGACGACCAATATCTTCTTTGTACAAAACTTCTGCACGTTTTTGTCTATAAGTTTCTAAAATATCTGGATCCTCATTTGGCAAGAATGCAGGATTAACATATGGTTGACCTCCGCCATTAATGCATCCACCTGGACAGCCCATAATCTCAATAAAATCATACTTGGAAGTTCCATCTTTAATTTCATCTAATAATTTATGAGCATCTTTCATACCGCTAGCAACTGCAAAATTAAGAGTCTTGCCGTTTAATTCAACACTAGCAGACTTAATAGCTTCAAGTCCACGAACTGGTTTAAATTCAACAGGTTCAAGTTCTTTGCCAGTAATGAAATAATATGCACTACGAATAGCGGCTTCCATAACGCCACCAGTAACACCGAAAATAACGCCTGCTCCACTATAATCGCCAATTAAATCATCATCAAATTCTTCGTTTGGAAGAGCTTTCCAATTAATACCTGCTCTTTTAATAACACGAGCAAGTTCACGTGTTGTTAAAACGATATCAACATCATTATTTCCATTAACGCTTTCATGATCTCTTAAGATTTCATATTTCTTAGCGGTACATGGCATAATTGAAACAACACAAATATTCTTTGGATCTATTCCATGTTTTTCAGCATAATAAGATTTAATAACTGCACCCATCATCATATGTGGTGATTTGCAACTTGATAAATGGTCAAGAAGTTCAGGGTAATAATATTCAACATAATTTATCCATCCTGGAGAACAACTTGTAATCATTGGGCCTTTTTTGCCTTCTTTAATTCTATTTAAAAGTTCAGTTGCTTCTTCAACAATAGTTAAGTCAGCACCAAAGTTGACATCAAATACTCTATAGAATCCAAGTCTATGAAGTGCTGCAACCATTTTTCCAGTTGATGGAGTACCAATTTTTTCACCAAATTCTTCTCCAATTGTTGCTCTAACTGCAGGAGCTGTTTGGACAATAACAATTTTCTTTTCTCTAAAAGCTTCATCTAATTTATCAATTGAAGAATGTTCCATTAATGCACCAGTTGGGCAAACAAGTGTACATTGACCACATTGCATACATGGAACTTGACTAAATGAACGATTTTGAGCAGGACCAACAATTGTTTTAAATCCTCTATTTTCAAAACCTAAAATTGAAATTCCTTGTGCATCTTTACATGCTTCAATACATCTACCACATAAAATACATTTGCTCGTATCTCTAATTAATCCTGGAGCTAAGGTATCTAAAGTTGTTGGAGTTTTAACGCCAATAAATTCTTCAGGTCTTGCACCAACAATATGTGCAACTTCTAAAAGTTCACAATGACCTTCTTTAGCACAACTTTTACAATCAAAATAGTGATTTGAAAGTAAAAGTTCAACACTAGTTCTTCTTGCAACAATTGCCTCTGGATCATTTATAGAAATATGCATTCCATCACTAATTGGATAAGCACATGATGGAACAAGTCCTCTTGCGCCATCAACATGAACTAAACAAACTCTACAAGATGCCAAAGAACATTTCCCATTTTTCCAACTACATAATGTTGGAATATTATATCCGCATTTTTTTGCAGCTTCTAAAATTGTTTGTCCAGGTTCAACTTCGTAAGGTCTATTTTCAATATAAATTGTAATTTTGTTTTCCATATTCTTTCTCCTTACTTCTTATAAACAGCACCAAATCTACAAACTGCCATACAAGTTCCACACTTGACGCACTTTGATGTATCAATAACATATGGTTCTTTACCAACTACACCACTAATACAACTTGTTGGACAATTTCTTGCACACATTGAACACTTTTTACATTTATTTGGATCAATATGATACTGAATTAAGTGTTTACAAACACCATTTCTACATTTCTTATCTGTAACGTGTTCAACATAAACTTCATGGAATTTATCAAGAGTTGATAAAACTGGATTTGCAGCTGTTTGACCAAGACCACAAAGAGCACCAGTTTTAATAGTTGATGCTAAACTCTTCAAAGTTTCTAAATCTTCTAAAGAACCATTTCCATCTGTAATACGAGTTAAAACTTCAAGTAATCTCTTTGTTCCAATTCTACATGGAGTACATTTTCCACAGGATTCATCGCAAATGAATTCAAGATAGAACTTAGCAACATCAACCATGCAATTATCTTCATCCATGACAATAGCACCGCCACTACCCATCATTGAACCAGCTTTAACAAGTGAGCCATAATCAATTGGAGTATCAAGTTCTTTTTCGGTTAAACATCCTCCACTTGGGCCACCAGTTTGAATAGCTTGGAATTTCTTGTCGTTAGTAATTCCGCCGCCAATATCATAAATTAATGTTCTTAAAGTAGTTCCCATTGGAACTTCAACAAGACCAACATTTTTAACTTTTCCACCAAGAGCGAAAATCTTAGTTCCTTTACTATCTTCATCACCAATTTTTGCATATTCACTTGCGCCATGTCTGATAATCCATGCAACATTAGCTAATGTTTCGACATTATTAATAATTGTTGGCTTACCCCACAAACCACTTACTGCAGGGAATGGTGGACGTGGACGAGGCATACCTCTTTTACCTTCAATTGAATTTAAAAGAGCAGTTTCTTCGCCGCAAACGAAAGCACCAGCACCAAGTCTAAGATGACATCTAAACGAGAATTTACTCCCTAAAATATTGTCTCCAAGTAAACCAACTTCTTCAAGTTCACTAATAGCTTTCTTTAATCTTTCAACAGCTACTGGATATTCAGCACGAACATAAAAATATCCATCGCTTGCACCAATTGCATAACCAGCAATCATCATACCTTCAATAACATTAACTGGATTTGCTTCTAATATTGAACGATCCATGAATGCACCTGGATCACCTTCATCACCATTACAAACAACATATTTTTGTTCGCTTTGTGAATTCAAAGCGAACTGCCACTTTCTTCCAGTTGGGAAGCCAGCGCCACCTCTACCTCTAAGACCACTAGCAAGAATTTCATCGACTACTTCTTGTTGTGTCATATGTAAAACTTTCTTTAAAGCTTCAAAACTATGATTACCAAAAGCTTCATCTAAATTTTCAGGATTAATTGTTCCTGAACCATGTAAAACAATTCTTTCTTGTTTTGCATAAAATGGAATATCATCTTGTTTTTGAATTCTTTCGTGAGTATTTGGATCTTCATATAACAATTCAGTAACAACTTTATGATTAATAATATCTTCATCAAAAATTCTAGCAACATCACTAACTTTAACAGCTCTATATAAGGTATCTTCTGGATAAATTTTTACAAAAGGACCTTGTGAACAGAAACCAAAACAACCAACAATATTCGCTTCAACTTGACCTTCTAAATTATGATCTTTGATCATTCTTTGAAGTTCAGCTAAGATTTCTTTTGATTCACTACTTAAACAACCTGTTCCACCACAAACCACAATATGGCGTTTCCCATCTTGACCACTAAATTTTTTCTCTAAGCAGTCAACACAACTAGCTATCTTTTTGTCGAGTACAGCTTCACTTTTAATTAATTCTGCCATATGAGTTACTCCTTATCTCTATATTCTTGAATAACTGCTGCAACCTTATCAACAGTCATCTTTGGATAAACTTTACCATTAACTGATAATGCAGGAGCTAATGCACATGCCCCAATACATCTAAGTCCATCAACAGTGAACAAACCATCTTCTGTTGTTTCACCTGGTTTTACATGTAATAATTCTTGAAATTTATCTTCAATATGTTGCCCACCCTTAACGTAGCAAGCTGTACCAATACAAACCCCAATAACATATTTTCCTTTTGGATTTAAACTAAAGAAATTATAAAAAGTGACAACTCCATAAATTTCACTTACAGGAATCTTTGTTTCACCAGAAATAATTTCTTGAACTTCAAGAGGAATATAACCATATTCTTTTTGAACATCACTTAAAATCAACATCAATGGTGAAGGTTCATCTTTATAACGTTTACAGATGCTCTTCACTAGATCTATTGCTTCTTTTCTTAAGACCATATTTCACACTCCTTAAACAACAATAATTATACAATTAAAAATACTGATATCAAAGCACAAATCGTTGTTTTTGGCATATTTAGCCTTGACAATACATTCATTTTTTGATATCAGTATTTTTTACTGAATGGTTAGTTAAAATTAACCAAATTATTTAAGCATTAATTTATAGATGTTTATTGCGTCATTTTCATCAATTTGTTTGAAATTTCCTACTTTTGGTTGGTCAACAAAAAGGTTTTTTGCAAGATAAGGAATATCTTCTTCTTTTGCTCCAAGTTCTCCAAAATTTGTTGGCATCTTTAAAACATCATGTAAAAATTCTTTATATTTTTTGATACCAGTAATTATGACTGATTCCTTATCATTTTCATTTTCTTTAACATGCATAATTCTAGTTGCAAAACAATAAAATAAATCAATGTCAACCTTGAAATTGTAAAGCATCCAGGCTGGGAAAACCGTTGCCAATCCTGCACCATGAGTCACATCATATTTTGCAGATAATTCATGTTCTAGTTTATGAGAACACCAATCTTGAACTCTATCTACTCCAAAAATATTATTATGAGCCAACGTTCCAGCCCACATAATATTGCTTCTTGCACCATAATCTTTTGGATCTTTTACAAGTCTAGGAACAGAATCAAATATAATTGATTGAATAACTCCTTCTATCATTCTCTGTGAAACAAAGCAATCTTTTGATTTTGAAAAATATCTTTCGAGCAAGTGTGAAATAATATCGGTTATACCAGCAGAAGTTTGATAAAATGGCAATGAATAAGTGAGTTCAGGATTTAAAATAGCAAACTTTGGTCGTTCACATTCGGAACTAAATCCACGTTTCAAACCTCTAGATTCAAATGAAATAACTGAATTTGTTGAAGATTCGCTACCTGCAGCTGCAATTGTTAAAATAACTCCAATCGGTAAACAATTTGGATAAGGTTCTTGCTTTTCAAATAATTCAAAAAAATCACCTTCATAGTAATATCCAAGTCCAATAGCTTTTGCACTATCAATAACGCTACCACCACCTACAGCAAGTATAAAATCAACTTTTTCTTTTCTACAAAGTTCAATACCTTTATAGACAAGTTCATCCCTAGGATTTGGTTGAACTCCACCTAACTCAACATACTTAATATCTACTGATTTAATACTATCTATAACTTTATCGATTAAACCAGATGACTTTGCATGGTTCGAACCATAATGAATCAAAACTTTTGTTGCTCCATATTTTTTAAGATATTTGCCAACTTCACTCTCGGTATTTTTCCCAAAAATGTAACGTGTACCATTATAATAATTAAAATTCTCCATAACCTAGTTCCTTCTTTAATATATAAATATAAGCTTCTTCTAAAACTTCTTTATCACTATCAAAAGTTAGTTTTTTAATAGCTTTAGGATAATCAGCCCAAATAAATCCAACAACTTCATCATCGTGTAAATCTTTAGGTTTTTTATATTCTTTTAATTTTGCAACAAAAAACACAACATCTTTCATAACACCTTCTTTTGGTGAATAAGTAATAACTTTTCTAAAACCTGTATCAATCTCAGGATTTAATGATGTCTCTTCTAAAATTTCACGTGCTGCAGTTTCTTTTTCACTCTCATCACCTTCGACATGACCCTTAGTTAAACTTGTATGACCAAGCCCCATTTTAGACAATAAAAAAATAATTCGATTATCTTTCATTGTATAAATTACAGCTCCACAACTCTTTTCTTTTTCCATAACAAAATTATTATATATCGAACTTATGAAAATTCCATCTTGTCAAAAAATATTTTTAATGCATAATGGTTTCATTCAAAGGAGGAAGGCAGAAATGAAAAGATTTGTAAATAATATATTTTGTACTTCCTCGTACTATTATTGCAGCTATAAATAAAAATTAACTTTTTTATTTTTTGGTTGCGCTTAAGTAAAGGAGTTAATTAATATGTCCTTGCTTAAGTAATAATATGTACTAATGATTTTTGAATTATTATGACCTAAGCATGGAAAATGGCTTAGGTTTTTGTTTTATCGAAAGGAATTAAAGGTTTATGAAAAAGCGATTATTGATTATTGGGGTATTGGCATTTCTTGGATTTAACACTTCTGCTTGTGAATCATCAAATGTTAAAAATGTTGGAATTCTTCAAATTGCAACACATGATGCATTAAATTTAGCAAGAGAAGGATTTATTGAATCATTGAGTGAAAACGGATTTAAAGAAGGCGAAAACATTAAATTCACTATTCAAAATCCAGAAGGAGATTCTTCTAAACAAATTTCGGCAGCTAAATCACTTGTTTTAAATAGTGACTTAGTATTTGGAATTTCAACAGGTTCTGCTCAAGCATTAAAAAATTCAGCGATGGATTTAGAAAAAGATATTCCTGTTTTATTTAGTGCTGTCACAGATCCAGAAGATGCAAATCTTGTTCCAAGCAAAGAGTATCAAAATATTACAGGAACAAGTGATGAAGGTGATACTGAAGTAAACGTTGAATTATTCACTCATTTTTCATTCGTGGATAAAATTGCATGTATGTATAATACTGCTGAATCTAATTCACAAATTCAAAAGGAAGAATGTAAAACAGCATGTGCTAAATTTAACTTACAATATGAAGATGCTGGTATCACAAGTGCTACTCAAATTGCTTCATCTTTTAATGGATTAGTTGCAAAAGGGGTTAAAGGTGTATTTATTCCTACCGATAATATGATTGCCGAAAACATTTCATTACTAAAAGAAATTGCTATTGAAAAGAAAGTAGTTCTTGTTTGCACTGATACTACAGTTGTCGATAATGGCGGTAGTTTAGGATATGGCGTTGATTATAAAGAACTTGGTAAACAAACAGGTGCCATGGCTGCAAAAATCCTTAGTGGATCAAAGAAAGCGCAAGATATACCATTTGAAAAAACAAATAAATTTTCTTTAAAAATTAACAATGAATTCTTTAAATCATCTGGAATTGAAATTCCTAGCGATTTAAATAATTAGAAAAAGGGTTTAAATATGAATTGGCAAGCAGTTGGATATTTTTTATTAACAGATGCACCTATCCAAGGATTAATATGGGCACTATTTGCTCTTGGTGTATTTGTTACTTATCGTATTTTAGATGTCGCAGATTTAGCTGTTGAAGGAGTTTTTCCATTAGCAGCAATTACTTCTATATTCTTTATTAATCTCGGTGTAGACCCACTTCTTTCACTCTTGATATCTATTTTAGCAGGCGTGATTGTCGGATTTATTAATGGCGCATTACATATTTATTTAAAAATTCCATCATTATTAAGTGGAATTATAGTAATGATTGCACTTTATACAGTTAATGTTGTAATTAGCAAAGGAAATATCTCTATTGATTCAGGAAAGCAAACTATTTTTACAGTCTTAAATCAATTAGTGGGAAATAGAATATTGAGTCAATTTATTATTTTGGCATTTATTGTTGCTGTTATTTTCTCTCTTGTTTATTGGTTTTTTGGAACCGAATATGGTTTATCCTTGAGAGCATCAGGGAAAAATAAAACAATGAGTAAAGCTAATGGAATTAACACTCATTCTAGATATATTGTAGGAATGATTATTGCAACAGCATTTATTGCATTAGCAGGCGGACTTTGGGGGCAAGTCAATAAAGCCACCGCTACTGCTAGTGGAAAAGGTACAATCGTTATTGGCTTAGCAATTGTTTTCCTAGGAGAGATTATTTTTGGAAGAAAATTAACATTTAAGAAAAGTTTAATTTCAATTGTAATTGGTAGTTTCATTTATTGGTTAATCATGGATTTTATCTATTCAATTCCAGGATTCAATACAAATTACACATTCTTAATTCAAGCAATTATTATTACTCTTGTTGTTGCTGCTCCAAGAATTAAAAAATGGTTTTCAAAACTAAAAAAGAAAGAACCAATGGTTGAAAGTGAGGAAGCAAAATTATGATAGAACTTAAACATATTTATAAAGATTTTAAAACAGCAAGCACTTCTCACCCAGTTAAGCATGTTTTAAAAGATATTAATTTAAAAATTAATGATGGTGATTTTATAACAATTATTGGTTCAAATGGATCAGGAAAATCTACATTACTAAATACAATAGCAGGATATTTTAAACCTACAAGTGGTGAAATTTGGTTTGATAATCTTAATGTTACAAATTTAAATGAAAACAAAAGAGCAAAATATGTTGGAAGAGTTTTTCAAGATCCAACACTAGGTACAATTGGTGATATTTCAATTGAAGAAAATCTTGCTCTTGCAAGAAATAGAGGTAAGAAAAGAGGCCTTTCTTGGGCTTTAAAGAAAGATTATTTAGAAGAATATAAAAAGATTCTTGAACCATTAAATTTAGGAATTGAAAATAATCTTCATGAACCAGTTTCATCATTATCTGGTGGTCAAAGACAAGCTTTAACCTTAATTATGGCTTCACTAGAAAAACCATCAATTTTACTTCTTGATGAACACACTGCCGCTCTAGATCCTAAAACATCTAAAACAATCATGAATCTAACAACTAAGATTGTTGAAGAAAATCATTTAACTACTTTAATGATTACTCACAACATGAAAGATGCTCTAAAATATGGTAATCGACTTATAATGATTAGTGATGGAAAAATCATATTTGATGCTACAAGAGAATCAAATAAAAACCTTACAGTCGAAGATTTATACGCAAAATTTGAAGATGCTGAAGCCTAAAATTCGGCATCTTTTCTATTATTTTTTACCGATTTTGAGTTATCCACATTTAATTTTGACACTGTAAAGAATTATTTTTTGTCAGTGTAAAACTACTAATCATTAAAATATTTACTAGATAAGTACTAATTACACTCTTTTTGCTCATTCAAATTATTTGCAAGTTTAAATTTAAAAATATTGAAATTTTTTCCGTTTTTAAAAATTAATTTCTCATTTAAATTATATTTACAAAAGATTGACACAAAATTCTAAGGGTCAAGATTTCTGGCCCTTATATTTTAGTATCAACTTTAATTAACTATTTAGAGGGAGACGATTTATGTTAAGTGTTAAAAAAAGAGATGGAAGTATTGTTGAATTTAGTTTAGACAAGATTGAAAAGGCAATTGAAAAAGCCTTTATTGCAGAACACGCTGGCTATACTCAAGAAATTATTCAATTATTATCATTAAAAGTTACAAGCAATTTTAATGATAGAGTTAAGGGAGATGTTATTTCAGTTGAAGATATCCAAGATTGTGTTGAAATTACATTAATTCAAGCAGGGTATGTTAAAGTTGCTAAAGCTTATATTCTTTATAGACAAAAACATACTTCTTTACGTAACATGGCTTCCACCACTCTTGATTATAAAAAATTAGTTGATAACTATTTAAAAGTTTCAGATTGGAGAGTTAAGGAAAATTCTACTGTCACATATAGTGTTGGCGGTTTAATTCTTTCAAATAGTGGCGCCATAACTGCAAACTATTGGTTAAGTGAAATCTATGATCAAGAAATTGGTGACGCTCATAAAAATGCTGATATCCATATTCATGATTTAAGCATGCTTACTGGATATTGTGCAGGTTGGAGTTTAAAACAACTTATTAAAGAAGGATTAGGCGGTGTTCCAGGAAAGATTTCATCTACCCCTGCAAGTCACTTATCTACTTTATGTAATCAAATGGTTAACTTCTTAGGTATTATGCAAAATGAATGGGCTGGTGCTCAAGCATTCTCAAGTTTCGATACTTATCTTGCTCCATTTGTTAAAAAAGATAATTTATCTTATAAAGAAGTTAAACAATGCATCCAATCATTCATATTTGGTGTTAATACTCCTTCACGTTGGGGAACGCAAGCACCATTTACCAACATTACCCTTGATTGGGTATGCCCAAACGATCTTGCAAATTTAAATGCAATTGTTGGCGGTGTTGAGCAAAATTTCAAATATAAAGATTGTAAAAAAGAAATGGATATGATTAATAAAGCCTTCATTGAATGTATGATTGAAGGTGATGCAAATGGAAGAGGATTCCAATATCCAATTCCAACATATTCAATCACACGTGATTTTGATTGGTCTGAAACTGAAAATAATAAATTATTATTTGAAATGACCGCTAAATATGGAACTCCATATTTCTCAAATTATATTAATAGCGATATGGAACCAAGTGATGTTAGAAGTATGTGCTGCCGTTTAAGACTTGATTTACGTGAATTACGTAAAAAAGCAGGTGGATTCTTTGGAAGTGGCGAATCAACTGGTTCAATTGGCGTTGTTACAATTAACTTACCTCGTATTGGCTATCTTGCAACTGATAAAGCTGATTTCTATGCTAGACTTGAAAAATTAATGGATATCAGTGCTAGAAGTTTAAAAATTAAACGTGATACAGTTACTGCTTTACTTGAAGCTGGTTTATATCCATACACTAAGAGATATTTAGGAACATTCAACAATCACTTCTCCACTATTGGACTTGTTGGTATGAATGAATGCTGTTTAAATGCACGTTGGGTCAAGAATGATTTAACTCACAAGAATGCACAAGATTTCGCTGTTGAAGTCTTGAATTTCATGAGAAATAAATTAAGCGATTATCAAGAACAATATGGCGATTTATATAATCTTGAAGCAACTCCAGCTGAATCAACTTCTTATCGTTTAGCAAAGCATGATAAAGAAAGATATCCAGACATTATTACTGCAAGTGGTATGGACAATGAAAAAACTCCTTATTATACAAATAGTAGTCACTTACCAGTTGGATATACCGAAGATGTCTTCACTGCTTTAGATGTTCAAGATAAACTTCAAACCTTATATACATCAGGAACTGTCTTCCATACTTTCCTTGGAGAAAAACTCCCATCATGGGAAGCGTGTATGACATTAGTTAGAAAGATTGCTGAAAATTATCATATTCCATATTTCACAATGTCTCCAACTTATTCAGTTTGCGAAGATCATGGTTATATTGCTGGTGAAGTTCATAAATGTCCAGTTTGCGGAAAAGAAACTGAAGTCTACTCACGTATTACCGGTTACTATCGTCCAGTTAAAAATTGGAATGCTGGTAAAACTGAAGAATTCAAAGATAGAAAAGAATACACTCTTAATGCATCTCATTTCTCAAGCGAAGATGGTACAGTTTGTCATGACGAGCATCATGAATCTTGCAACCATCCAAGCGTAAGAGAAATTACCTTATTTTCAAGAAAAGATTGCCCAAATTGTAAGATGGCAAAGATGTTACTTGATAATGCAGGTATAAAATATAAAGTAGTCGATGCAGAAGAAAATATTGATGAAACAATCAAATTTGGCATAAAGAAAGCTCCAACTTTACTCGTACCAGACGGAAATAGTTATGATGTTTATGAAAATGCATCACTAATTAAAGGATTTATCGAAGAATCTCATAAGGATAACTTATAGATTATGATAGATACAATTATTATTGGTGGCGGTCCTTCAGGAATGACCGCCGCTTTATATCTATTAAGAGCAGGCAAATCTGTATTAATCCTTGAAAAAGAAAACTTTGGTGGTCAAATTGCAAACTCACCAAGACTTGAAAATTATCCATCAATAAAAGCAATAAGTGGTTCAGAATTTGCAAGCAACTTATTTGATCAAGTTATGGAATTAGGCGCAAAGTTTGAACTTGAAGATGCTAAAAAAATCACTAAAGATGGTGATAAATTCATAGTTGAAACAAATTATGGCACACATGAATCTAGATCTGTCATTCTTGCAACAGGTTGTGAACATCGAAAAATTGGTGTTGATAGAGAAGCAGAACTTACAGGAAAAGGTATCTCATATTGTGCAACTTGTGATGGTGCATTCTTTAAAAACCAAGATGTTGTAGTTATCGGGGATGCAAATACTGCACTTCAATATGCAATTAATTTAAGTAGCTATTGTAAAAATATTACAGTTTGCACATTGTTTGGAAAGTGGTTTGGTGAACAAACTCTTGTTAATACATTATTATCAAAACCAAATGTCCATGTCGAACATTTTTTGAACTTAATTAAGTTTGAAGGCGATAAAGAAATCGAAGGACTTGTATTTAAAAATACACAAACTGGTGAAGAAAAAGAAATTAAGTGTCAAGGTGTCTTTATTGCAATAGGTCAAATTCCATGCAATGAAAATTTCAAAAACCTTGTAGACTTAGATAAAGGGTTTATTGTTGTAGATCAAAATATGCAAACTAAAACTCCACTACTTTATGCCGTTGGTGATTGCCGTAAAAAAGATGTTAGACAAGTTGTTACCGCTATTAATGATGGAGCGATAGCTGCTGTTAATATTTCGAAATTATTAGGATAAATAACAAATTTCTCCTTATTGAATATTGCCACTACTGTGGCAATTTTTTTATATATAAATTTAGAATATTGGAAACAGAAATTTGGTCAATTATATTGATTAATAAATAAAAAACTTTTAAATAAATAATGTGGAAGTTATAAAAACTTATAAAAAGTTGCTAAAGTAATAGAAAG
>CAVEUG010000068.1:0-9319 GCA_963618895.1 Slackia isoflavoniconvertens
ATCAATGGCTTCGCCTAGATTATTCATTGCATTATCAAGATACATTTCATTATATTGATACATCATTTTTATTTGCCTCGCCTTTAATAAGATCTCTAATAAAGATTCCGTTTTCATCATATTTTTCTAAAATTTCATAATAATCTTTTCTAGCTTTTTCATCTCTCATTTTACGTTTTAAGTAATATATAGATGAATCTACAGTTTCGTATTTAATAAATTTAATATTGTCGAATGCTTTTTTGCTTTTTAATACAAATTGAATTCCTAACTTACCTAACTTCATTGCGTATGATAGTTGTGTTAGTGATATTTGATTTGTTAAAAAATCTCTTGCAAAGCTAAAATAAGAATCATCTGCTCTATAACCAATAATTATGTCATATGATTCTATATCGAGGTGATAATTTTTAATTAACCATTCCATACCTTTTTTCATAATAGGTGTTGATATTCTAAATTTTCTATTTTCCACTAAAATAGTTAACCAGTGAAGAATTGAATATTTTTCATCACATAAATTAAGAATATTAAGATTGCTAGAGAAAATTTCATATTCATTATTGAAGCCATCAATTCCTTCTAAGCATGCCCATTCTTTTGCTAAATCTATTTCTTTTGTGCAATAAAAACCTAAGCCATAATCATTATATGGTTTACCATTGCCAAATATAGGTTTTTCAATAACGTTTGTTGATCCATGAAAAATAGTTAGCTTATTCATAATAATTATTGTATCTCTAAAGAGATACTTTATTAATAATATACTATAAATTATGGAGTTTTCAAACAGTCTTTAATTTTTTGCAAACTAAAAAGCAGCAAGTGAGCTGCTCTAGTTATTTATTTTTAGCAAAGTTTAAGAATTGTTTGGTTCTTTCTTCTTTTGGATTTTCAAATAATTCTTTACTTGTCCCTTCTTCAACAATGTAACCGCCATCAATGAAAACAGTTCTATTTGAAACGTTTTTTGCAAAGTTCATTTCGTGAGTAACAACAATCATTGTCATTCCTTCTTCGGCAAGTTTTTTCATAACTTCTAAAACTTCGCCTACCATTTCAGGGTCAAGAGCACTTGTTGGTTCATCAAACAAGATTACATCAGGATTCATGCAAAGAGTTCTAGCAATAGCAATCCTTTGCTTTTGACCACCAGATAATTCGCTAATTTTTGCGTGTGCTCTATCTTTCATCCCAACTTTTTCAAGATTTCTTAGAGCGATTTCTTCAGCTTCTCCTTTGCTTCTTTTCAAGACTTTTCTTTGAGCAATAGTACAATTTTTTAAAACATTCATATTGTTGAATAAGTTGAATGATTGGAAAACCATACCAATTTTCGATCTTACCAAATTAATATTTACGCCTTCAGTATCTTTTTTAATTTTAGATACGTTATTTATATGTATTTCTTTTTCTTTTTGGAGTTCATCTCTTGTTTTATCTTTTTTAGTATTTCTATATCTAACGTTTTCTCTATGAAGTAATTTCGCTCTTGTTCGATCTATTCTTTTATTTTTATAGTATATTGTTCCATTTGATGGAGAAGTTAGTCTATTTATACAACGAATTAAAGTAGACTTACCACTTCCTGAAGGGCCGATAATACAAATAACATCACCTTTATAAACATCTAAACTTATATCTTTTATAACTTCCATATTTTCGAAAGTTTTTGAAATATGACTTATTGAAATAATTGGTTCCATATTAGTTATTGGCTACTCCTTTCATAGGTTGTCTAAAAAATTTTACTTTATGTTTTTTACCATCTAATTTATTAGTGATCAACTTAAATATTCCGGTTGAGATTAAGGTAAGGATGAGATAAATTGCAGCAATGATTATATAACCTTCAACCATGAAATAGTTCTTACTTGTTGCAATTGAAACTGATAAGAATAGTTCAGTAACACTAATGACATTTAAGACAGAGCTATCTTTTACATTAATAATGTATTCATTTGCAAGTGTTGGTAAGCAATTTCTTAAAGCTTGCGGAAGGATAACTAATGTAAAGCTCTTAAACTTTGACATGCCTAAGCTTCTTGCAGCTTCGTTTTGCCCAGTTTCCAAACCATTTAAACCAGCTTGGATATCTTCACCCATATATGCGCCAGTATTTAAAATAATAACGATAAGACCACATATTAACCAGCCATCAAAGATAGGAACGCCAGTTAAAACTGCATTCCAATTAAGTCCTAAAGCAGCACATCCAAATTTAAAGATGAGTGCTTGAACCATCATTGGAGTTCCTCTTAAAACAATTGAATAAATCTTGCAAATTCCTCTTAAGAGATGTTTTAAACCTTTTAAAACAACATTGTCATCTTTAGAAATATGAATATTTTTTCCTAATGCAATAAAAATACCAATTATAAGACCTGCAACCGTTCCAGTAATGGCAAGTATCAAAGTAGAAACTAAACCGGTTAAGAAAGTATTCCAATAATTTTTCAATAAATATCCAATTCTAGAAAATGTATTCATTTCTTCAGGATTTTCATTTCTAGAAATGGCTGCATTCATTATGAGATCTCTAGTTTCTTTTGAAATTTGAGATAATGCATGATTAATTTTTTCTTTTAAAACTGAATTACCTTTTGCAATTCCAATCGATACACCAAGTTCGGCACCCTTATCGCCTAAAATACCTTGATCAATTCTTACAACAGCTAGGCTTGGATTGCTTGCAACAATTGAAGTAGCAACTGGAAGTTCAGCTGTCATTGAAAAACTAACACCATTTTGAATATCTAAAGCAGCAACAGCAAATGTGCTTACTGATTTATTGTGAATCGCCCCATATTCTTTACTAAAAACATCTTCAATTAAATCATCTGTAACAGTTGAAGTTTGTGATACCATAGATTTCCCATCTATAAAAACTTTAAATGTATCTTTATCTAATACTTCACCTGGTGCATTTTCTTTTTTAACAACAAGAGCAAGTTCGGAACGATAATATTCATTTGTGAAATCAATTGATTGTCTTCTTTCTTCAGTATCGGTCATACCTGCAATAACTGCGTTTATTTCGCCATTTTGGAGTGCTGGAATTAAAGAATCCCAATCCATTTTTTTAATAACAACATTCATGTTTTCATATTCGCCAATTAATTTTGCAATTTGAATATCATAACCATCAGCATATTGATTTGCCTTTCCATCGATAGGTAAAGTAGTTTCATTTGCTGACGTTTCAGTCCAGTTAAATGGTGCATAATCGCATTCAAGACCAACAATTAAATCTTCTTTTTCTTCGCTTGTTTGATTATTAGGTAATCCTTCATTACTTCCACATGAAGAAATAATGAGTGAGGAAAACAAAGCAACCACCAAAGCAATAATTTTGCTAAACTTTTTCATAAAGTTTCTCCTTAAAGCTCATAAATAAAAGGGGTTGCTATTCTTTAGCAATCCCTTTCGAAATCAAAATGCTTTAAGAATAGCTCCAAGTTCCAAGTTTTCTTGAAACAAGAGTATACGGATTATTCATTCGTATCCCAACCTGTTTAAATACCTTTAAACGATTTCGGCTACCTTACCTTTTGCTAGTTTCATAGGATGTCTCCTCGACTAACTACTCATTTGTGTAGCTCCTCTATTTACATGCTAAAAATATACATTAAATGTGGATTATTGCAAGAATTATTTTTGCATAGAATTAAATTAGAGGCTAATTATCGTATCTTTAGAGAAGAAAATATATCTTTTACTAGATATTAGATTAATTATTAATTATGATAATTTCATGAATATAAATTTATTAATGTGTGGAAATTATAAAGTTTTTGATGGAATGATGATTGAATTATTGTCATTAGTTAAACATACAAAAAATCAAATTACTTTATATTTAATGACAATGGACCTTACTGAATATAATGAAAAATTTATACCAGTAGGAGATAAAGAAAAGAATTATTTGGAAGATATTTTAAGAATAGGAAATAAAGATAGCAAAATTATCTTAGTTGATATGCGTGAAGATTTTTTAAAAGAAATGAAAGATTCTCCAAATATGGGAAATTTTTATACTCCATATACAATGCTAAGATTATTTGCTGATTATTTACCAAATGATTTGGATAGAATTTTATATTTTGATTGTGATCTAGCATTTTTAGGAGATATTACGCCTTTATATAATTACGATATTGAAGGATATGAATATGGAGCATGTAAAGATGTATTGGGGCAATATTTTATTGGCGCCGACTATCAAAATGCAGGCGTGATTTTATTTAATCTAGATAAATGTAGAGAAACAGGATTATTTAAAAAAGCTAGAAATCTTTGTAAAACTAAAAAAATGGCTTTTTTAGATCAAGATGCTTTAAATCATAGCGTTGGCGAGAAATTATTTTTACCATATATCTATAATGTTCAAAGAAATATGAAAAAGGGCACTATAGTAAAACACTTTTGCAAAACAATTAGATGGCTTCCATTTTATCATACAAAAAACGTCAAGCCATGGCAGGTTGACGAAGTTCATAAGTCTTTAAAATTACATTGTTTTGATGATGTTTTGGAAGAATATCAAAAAAGAATTAAGGAATATAACGATTAATGTAGTTTAATTCTACTCCATAAAATTGTAATAATTGTTCCTGGTACTCCAATTGTGAATAATAACCATAAATTGAGATTATATTTAATAAGAAAAGTTAAATATATGCCAGTAATCAAAGACCAAATCAATACAGCAACTAAAAAGAAAGAATATTTTCTTTTACCCCAGATTCCATTAAAAACAATCAAAACAATTGATGAAACTGGAACGCACCAAATAAATACTAACCATTCATTTTTAATAAGTAATAAATTAAGAAAAACGTAAACTATAGTTCCCAAAGTCCAAACAGTGAAAAAGGAAAGAAGAGTAACAACCAATTTATTTACTTTGTTTTGTTTTTCTTCATCTTTAGGCTTTAAATTTTTTGTGTTTTCATTTACAAGTTGGTCTAAAGTAATTCCATAAAAGTTGCAAATTTCTAAAAGGTTTTCTATTGATGGAACTGCATCGCCATGTTCCCATTTAGAAATTGCCTTATCAGAATAATTTAATTTAGCGGCTAATTCGGCTTGTGTCAAATGCTTCTTTTTTCTTAGTTCAGTAAGGTTGGTTCCTATAATTTGTTTAACTTCACTCATAGAAATATTTTACTTCATAAATGAAATTCTTCAACAATTTTAAAGAGAACTTAAAAAATTAGTTTTGAAAATAATGTCAATGTAAAATTTGTTTAAATCCTAAAATTTGATGATTGTAGCGAATGAAAACCAAGCTCGATATATTAATAATTAATGTTATAAATCAACTCTCTTAAAAGTAGAGTTAATTTCTAATTAGATTATCGCACTGTATAAAATTATTCAATTAACAATAATGTGTCCTTACATAATAATGTAAGGCGAAAGGATTCAAATGAAGGAAGAAAAAATTATTTATTATAGCGATGAACTTAATGATGAATTTAGTGGCATAAAAGAAAAAGACTTTAAACTCAATGATGACTATAGATACATCCATAAAAATGTATTTTGGAGAATTGGCGCATTTTTCTTTTACAGAATAATTATGACTCCTATTGCTTTTTTATATTTAAAATTTAAATTCCATTTTAAAGTTGAAAATAAAAAAGTATTAAAGGGATTTAAAAAACATGGAATCTTCTTATATGGAAATCATACTAATGTACCAGCTGATGCCTATATTCCAAATGTGCTCGTTTTTCCTCAAAAATGTTATGTAATTGTTAATAGCCAAAATGTTGCTATTAAAGGTACAAGAACATTTATGTCGATGGTGGGGGCATTGCCAATTCCTGACTCTTTTAAAGGAATGAGATCTTTTATTGAGGCAATTGAAAAAAGAAGTGTACAGGGTAATGCAATATGTATTTATCCAGAAGCACACATTTGGCCATATTACACAAAAATAAGACCATTTAAATCAGCATCATTTAGGTATCCAATACAATTTGGTGATCCAAGTTTTGCTTGTACAACGACTTATCAAAAAAGAAAACATTCAAAGAAACCTAAAATGGTCGTTTATATTGATGGACCATTTTACGCGAATTTAAATCTTCCAGAAAAGGAAAGAAAGGAAGATTTAAGAAATAGAATCTATGATTCAATGGTTGAAAGAAGTAAAAATAGCAACATTGAGGTTGTGAAATATATGAAAAAAGAGAATAGTTTATGAATTATGAAATTTTAAAACAAACTTTATTAATTAGTTTGTATGTGTTTCTTGGCTTGATAGCTTTATGTGTGATTTTGTATTTGCCAAGATTAATTGCTTGGTTTGCTCCATTAAAAAAGCAAGAACATTTATATAATGAAAACAGAAATAAGTTTGCAATTTTAGTTCCTGCAAGAAATGAATCATCAGTAATTAAAGGATTGCTTGATCATTTAGCAAACCAAACTTATGACGCAAAATATTATGATGTTCATATTATTGTAAAAGAGAAAAACGATGAGACGATTAACATTTCTAAGGATTATAAAAATACATATGTTCATATTGTTGAAGATCAAAAATGTAAGGGCGATGCATTAAATGCTGCAATCCATAATATATTTAAAGATTTTGGGAAAAAATATTATGATGCGTATCTCGTCATGGATGCGGATTGTTGGATGGATTGCGATTGTTTAGAAGAATTAAATAATGCATTTGCAAGTGGTAGGCAAGTTATCCAATGCAAGAAAATAGTTAAAAACTATTATATGACTGGAAAAGGTGTACCACTTCAAGCTGCTTGTAATGGTATAATTTGGACGCTAATTGATGAAATGGGTAATAGATTCAAATCAGACCACAATATTACGGCTATGACTATTGGAACTGGTATTTGTTTTAGAAGAGATGTTATTAATAAAATCGATGGATGGCCATATAATAAAACATTAACTGAAGATATCGAGTTTATGTTTGATGCTACGTTAAGAGGTTTTACCACTTATTATTGTTCATATGCTCATATTTATATGGAAGAAGCACCAACTCTTGAGATGACAAACAAAAGAAGAAATAGATGGATGATTGGTGTTTGTGATTCTAAAAAACTTTACAACAGAAGAATGGCTGATGAATGCATTACTTTTAAAGAAAAAGTAAATAGATATTATTGTAAAGCTCTTTGGATAGTTTACTGGCTAATTGGTTTATCAGTTGTTTTCTTCTTATTAAATGCTTTAGTAAGTATTTATTTAGGAATTATTCTTAATAATTTAGTTTGGTTCTCATTATTAAATTGCTTAATAAGCTTTAGTGTTATTTATTTAAGTTTCTTTTTAATGACATTATGCGCAATGATTATTGATCATAAATATATTAAATTTCCATGGTATAACAAACTTTTATTATTATTTGTTCATCCTTTCTTTTATATGGGATATATAAAAATTGTTTTCAAAGCTTTATTTATTAAAAAGAATAATGGTTGGGAAGTTATTGAAAGAGTTGAAGGAGCTAAAAAATAATGAAAGACTTTATGGGAAAAAGAGCTCCAGCAATCAAAAGAATGGAAGAGCTTGAAAGTAAAGGTGAATTTTCAACTCATATTGATCCAATTCATTATGATCTTGCAATTCCTGTAACTGAAAAGTTTCCTTATATCAAAAAGACATTAAAACTTAAAACTAAGTACTGGTTTTTAGAACACTTTATTGTTCGCCCATATTCTTGGTATCAAAATAAATTTGTAATGAAAACTAAAGTTTATGGAAGAGAAAACTTAAAAGGAATTAAAAGCGCAATTATTACGTGTAATCATGTTTATATGTTTGATTGCTTATGTGCAAAACATGCTTTAAAAGGCCATAGACTTTATATAACTGCTGCTTGGTTTAATAATATGAATTCAAGACTTGGCGAATATATGAGAGCTGATGGCATGATGCCAATTCCTGATGATTTTAATGTTTTAAGAAATTTCAATGCAGCAATTGAGTATCATATGAAAAAAGGTGATTATGTCTTATTTTTCCCTGAAACTGCAGAGTGGTGGATGTATGAAAAACCACGTCCATTTGCAAAAGGTGCTTTTCATTATGCAACCAAAAATAATGTTCCAATAATCCCAATGTTTATATGTTTCAAAAATACTGGAAAGAAAGATAAAGAAGGATTTGATATTAAGCAATTTAATATTTATATTCTTAAACCAATTTATCCAAAAGTAGATTTAAATAGTAAAGAAAATACTGAATATTTAATGAGTGAAGCGTATAAAGAATGTGTCGAACAATATGAAAAATTCTATGGCAAGAAATTAGAGTTTAATACTAAAAAGTAACTGCATAAAACTTTAAAAACATGCAGCTTTTCTTTTTACAAAACCTTTATTTGAAAATAGGGCCTCTAAAATGTGCAAATTTTTGACATTTTAGAGGATTTATTAACCGATAAAATCTCTAAAACATCTATTTTTTTGATATTTTAGAGGATTTATTAACCGATAAAGTCTCTAAAATATGTAAATTTTGTTGATTTTAGAGGATCTATTTTTTAAAATAATAGCATAAGGAGTTCAATAAATAATGAAATATGTTGGATTAATCGGAAGAAAAGATGAATATAGAATATTAGAGAAAAGTTACAATTCAAACACATCTCAACTCATTATTATTTATGGAAGAAGAAGAGTTGGGAAAACATTTCTTATTAATCAATCATTTGAGAATAAATTTGCCTTTAAAATAACTGGTATTTATAAACAAGACAAAAATACACAGTTAGCAAATTTTTTGATGGAGCTTTCTCGTGTAGATAATAAAGAACACGATGTTTTTGAAAATTGGTCATCAGCATTTATGGCATTAAAAAATTATTTGAACACATTAGATGAAAATAAAAAACAAGTTATATTTTTTGATGAAATGCCATGGCTCGACACCAAAAAAAGCGATTTCTTCCCAGCTTTTGAATTTTTTTGGAATAATTATGCCTGCGCAAAAAACAATTTGGTTTTTATTGTTGCTGGGTCTTCATCTTCATGGATTACAAATAAACTCGTAAATAATAAAGGTGGTTTTTTTAATAGACATTCTGCAAGATTATATCTAGAGCCATTTACTTTAAAAGAAACTAAGGAATATCTTGTTAGGCAAAATATACATTGGAGTAATTATGATATTGCTCAATGTTATATGATTATGGGTGGAATACCATTTTATTTAAGTCAAATTGATTCATCAAAAACTTTGAGCGAAAACATTGATTGTATGTTTTTTAAAAAACATGGCTTGCTATGGGATGAATTTTCTAGATTATATAGCGCCTTATTTAATAATGACT
>CAVEUG010000068.1:9347-11554 GCA_963618895.1 Slackia isoflavoniconvertens
GATATGGCCTTTCAAAATCTGAAATAGCTGATAAATGCAAGTTGGCTCCAAACGGAGACTTAACTCATTACTTACAAAATTTAATTGATTCCGGTTTTATTATTAAAAATACTTCATATTCCGAAAGGAAAGGTGAAATTTATCAATTATCAGATTTTTATACTTTATTTTATTTTGAATTTATTAAAGATAATTATGGAAAGAATGAAAATTTTTGGAATAATTCTTTTGATCTTCCAAAAAGAAGAACTTGGCTAGGCTTGTCTTTTGAATTATTGTGCAAAATACACCTTAAAGAAATAAAGAATGCATTAAGTATAAGCGGAATTAATTCAACTGATTACTCTTATAATAAAAAAGGGAACGCAAATGAAGAAGGTTGTCAAATTGATTTAGTTATTGATAGAAGAGATAATGTTGCAAGTTTAGTTGAAATAAAATATTCAATTAATGAATTTGAGATTACAAAAGATTACCAAATGGATTTGCGAAATAAAATTGCAACATTTGAAAAATATAATCCAAAAAAATCAATTCAGATGGTTCTAATTACAACTTATGGTCTTAAAATGAATATGTATTCAAATATTATAAATAAAGTTTTAACGATTAATGATTTAATTTAAAAGATCTAAAATGACTGTATTCTATATTTTGAAGAACAAATAAAGAATTGTTGTACTTATTTAACCAAAAAAATGGATTTTTTAAGCAAATAAATATACATCAGTGTTATTTAATATGATTTAGTTTATTGATTATCTCATGTGGTGATGGAAGTAAAGATTCAATTTCTTTTGGAAGTTTTGTTTCAATTCTATAAGTTGCAACACCAATTGGTGAATTAGCATTTCTTAAAGCATATTTAACATAGGTTGTATCTTTGCTTTTACAAATGATAATACCAATTGATGGATTTTTATCTTTTGATAAAAGAAAGATATTTTTTACCTAATTTAGGTAGTTTATATTTTGGTCTCATCAATCATTTTGCTTTTATAAATATATCTTATTTTGATTTTAAAAGTTTCATTAACCAACGATATGTTAATGTTCTAATATAAATCCTTAAAATTATCAGAACGAGGTAGATTTTTTTGAAAGCTTTAGTGTATTTTGATGTAATAAGTTTGCAACGAAATGATGCTTGTTGCATTATGTGCTGCAACGAAATGATGCTCGTTGCATTATATGCTGCAACAATGTAAAATTAAGATATGAGGAATATACTATGATTAAAAGAGAAGCAAAAGACTTAGAATATAAAGAAACAATATCGAAAAGTTATTTAAAAACAGTAAGTGCGTTTGCTAATTTTAATGATGGTAAAATTATATTTGGTATTTCAGATGATGGGAAAGTTGTTGGTGTTAAAAATCCGAATGAAGAATGCTTTAACATAAAAAATCAGATTAATGACTCTATTAAACCAAAACCTAATTTTAGTTTGAGGCCTAATGAAGATAATACAATCACTTTAAAAGTTTATAAAGGACTTGAAACTCCATATCGATATAATGGCAAGTGTTACAAAAGGAATCATTCATCGACAATTGAAGCTGATGCACTTACTGAAAATAGATTGGTTTTGGAAGGAATGAATATGTCTTTTGAAGAACTTTCTTCAAAGAACCAAGATTGCACTTTCAATAATTTGGGTAAAGGTCTAAAAGAAACAATTGACATTGAAAATTTTAATGATGATACGCTTAAAAGCCTCAATCTGTTAGGAAAAGCTGGATATAACAATGCTGCTAGCCTTCTTTCTGATACAAACAGTTTTCCAGGTTTAGATATAATTATTTTTGGATCAGACATAAAACAAATAAGAAAAAGATTTACATTATCAAATGTTTCGCTTTTAAAACAATATTATGAAGCAATCGAGATATTTAAAGATGAATATATAATTGAAAAGGTTGAAGGTGGTTTTAGAAATAAATATGAACTTATACCATTTGAAGCTTTTAGAGAAGCGATTGCAAACGCAATAATACATAGGACATACGATATCCAATCTAATACGAAAGTCGAGATGTATGCTGATAAAATTGTGGTTTCTTCACCTGGTGGATTGGTGCCTGGAATGGATTTTAATACATTTATTAATGGAAGATATTCTAATTTAAGGAATCCAATTATTGCGAATGTCTTTCATAGACTAAATATAGTAGAAATATTTGCAACAGGTATTAAACGTATAAAAG
>CAVEUG010000069.1:0-27993 GCA_963618895.1 Slackia isoflavoniconvertens
CCATTAATAAATTTAAAGTTACACTTCCTAAATTAAAATTGAAACTTGAAACATTAATTACGTTAAATTGGTCAAGCAAATAACAAACTATTATTGCAACAATCAAAAGTCCGCTAATAATAATTCTTGAAATAGTAATCTTTGTAGGTAAATTAATTTTTTTCATAATCATCCTTAAATGAGTATTCAGTCAATAAGCCATGTTCTGTCGAGTGCAATCATTAATCTAAGATTTCTCTTACTATAAAACCTTCAGTTCGGTTTTCTAGTTTCCCCTACCAAAATTTGGGTTTCTTGCTTATGGAGTTTACCAACGTTTCATTTTGCAATTTCTTGCAAATTCGTCACTGTGGCACTTTATGTTATCGAATCATGACCGAAGTTTTAGATTTTCTAACGTCGTTACTAGCTCCCTAGTACCTAGTTTTATTTTTTAAACTAGCATAATCACTACCCTCATCGCAGAGAGTGCAAGCATGGACTTTCCTCTAGCTAATGCTAGCGATTGCATAGACTGAAAGTTATTTAATTTTACTTGGATCTACCCCCAATTCATAGAGCTTATTCTCATATGCGCTAATCTTTTTGAGTAATTCCAAATTATCAAGACGAGAATAATCATTAACAACAAATGTTTGCTTAGCCTTCTTAACATTTTGGCTCTTCATTGATTCGATTTCATTAATTAGTTCTTGATTTTGTTTTTTTAGTTCACTCACTTTATCATTTAAGTTGATAATAACGTTATCGATTACTTTGTAATCTTTTAAAACATTATCAAGAAAAGTATCAACTTCTAAAGGATCATACCCCTTAACATTCTTCGTGAATTCCTTATTCAAAATATCTTTACTAGTTAATAAAAGTTTCATAATTTTTCTTCGTTCCTAATAAATATTATTATAGAAGAATGTTTCTTTTACTTCAATTAATCAAATTGAAATTAAGGTATTGAATATCTATAATAAATCGATGAAAGAAATTAATAGATTATTAAACAGTTCAAAAACGATTGTATTCCTAGATTATGAAGGTACGCAATTTACTCAAGAAATTATTGCAATTGGTGCTATAAAAGTCATCCTTGATAATAAAAATCAAATTAAGAAAGTTTATCCTGGCTTTAAACAATATGTTAAAGCCCATGGTGAAGTTGGTCCTGTTGTTTCAAAATTAACAGGCATAACCGATATAGAACTCCAAGACAAAGGAATTAATTTTTTATACGCAAATAAATACTTCAAGCAATATGTAGGTGTTCACACAAATATTAAATATATTACATATGGGAATTTTGATATGAGATTACTTCACCAAACTTCTACAATTGCCGGAATTAATGAGGACCCATTCATTAAAAGTATTTATAAAAACTACATTGATTTTTCTTCACTTTTAGGAAGATATGTTAAAAGTAAAAAAGGAACTCAACTTTCACTTCATGATGCTCTTGAGCTTTTTAATGTAACTCCTCAAGGCGAACCTCATGATCCAATGTTTGATGCTTTAAATTTAATGCTACTATATAAAGCAGTATTAAATAATCGTGCTCTTATTACTAAAGAATATACTAAGCTTTTATTAAATTATCATGTATATCCCGCACCAATTTCGAAAATCCTTAAAGATTTAAAAACAAAAGGGACAACATCGATGGAAGATTTTATCAAATATATTGGAGAAGATATTTAATGATTAATTACCCAGTTGGAATTAACAATAAAAAGAAAACAACACAATATAAGAATAGAGGTATGTCGCTCGAATCTTTAATTAATGATTCGAATGAGTTTTATTTGAGAAATAATATCGCTGTTATATATAAAAAACCAACTCCAATAAAAATTATTAAAATGGATTCAAATAAAAAACGCATTACAAATGCAATTTTTGATAAGCATTCCACTACCGATTATAATGGTGTTTATAAAGGAAAATATATCGATTTCGAAGCAAAGTCTACAAAGAGCAAAACAAGTTTCAGTTTAAGCAATTTTCAATCATGTCAAATTGTACATTTTCGTAAAATTCTTATGCAGAAAGCCATTGCTTTTGTAATCATTGAATTTTCAACACTTGAAGAATATTACATTCTATCAGCCAAAAAAATCATTGAATTTATAGACACTGAAAAGAAAAAATCTATACCTTTAAAATACATAAAAGAAAATGGATTTATTATTTCTCTTACAATAAACCCACCTTTAGATTATTTAAAATTCATTTTAAAAATTTCTTAAAATAAGAACAATACTCTTTTAATTTACAATCTTCGCATTGAGGATTAATTGCTTTGCAATAATTCCTTCCAAAATAGATAAACTGATGATGCAAATCTATCCAATCTTTTTTATCAAAAGATTTCATTAAATTTTTTTCAACAATTTGCACTGAATCATTTTCTTTAGCAAAACCAAGGCGTTTTGCAACTCTATTAACATGTGTGTCAACCGGAAAAGCAGGTACTTTAAACCACTCAATTAACATTACATTTGCTGTTTTATTGCCAATTCCTGGAAGTTTCATCATCTCTTTTTTATCGCTTGGAACTTTCCCATTATATTTAGTAATTAATTCATGAACGATTTCTTTTAAATATTTTGCTTTATTTTTGTATAAACCAAGACTTTTTAAGTATGATTCAATTTCTACAATTGAAAGTTGATCAAGATCTTCAAGATAATAATGTTCATGAAAAAGCTTGCTTGTAACAATATTAACTTTTTTATCAGTACACTGAGCAGAAAGCATAATTGCTATAAGCAAAGAATAATCTGTTTCAAATGTGAGTGTGCATGTTGCATCTTTGCATTTTTCGGCAAAATAAGCGGAAACCGCAATACTTTTCTTATTCATCGTTCAATTTTTTAATTATCAAAGAATCAATATAATTAATCGATAATTTTTTATAATTCGCAGCATCTTTTAACGAATTAACAATAACATCTTCATCAATTTCGTTTTTAATCCAATCATCAATGTGCGATAGTTCAATAGGTGTCAATTTTCTGCCGAAATAATTAGTAAACAATTCAAACATTTTATCTCTATAGTCATTAAGTTCTTGATTTTTGTTATATTCTTCTTCAGAAAAAAGTGATTTCTCAAACTTTTTATAGAGAATTTTTTTAATTGGTTCGACAGTAGTCTTTGGATCTCCATTTGTTGTATCAAATTCAATATATTTTTTCTTATATAACGAAGTTAAGCATTTATCAATTACCTTGCTAGGCATTGTCATTTTTAAAGACAAAACATCAGTTGTGATAAATTCGTTATCTTGATCTAAAAGGTGATTAATCATTAAAATGACCGAAAGTTCATCTTCAGATATATTCATTTCTTTATAAAAATCTAGTAATAAATAGCAGAAATCTATCGCTTTGTAATTTGAATTTTTCATTTTAATTTCCTCTCACATTTTTTCAATTTTTTATTTTCTTCGATTATCTTATCTTTATTAAGCAAATCTATCAAATATTTATTTTCATCCATTGCATTTTTTGTGCTTTCGTCGATTTTTAAATTATATTCTTCAGCAAATCGATATCCTCGTAAAATTCGTAATGGGTCTTCTTTAAAACGAGTGCTTGGATCTCCAATTATTCTTAAAATTTTGTTTTTTAGATCAAATATACCTAATCCAGTTGGATCAATAATATCGTATTTTTCATCGATATAAATTGCATTAATTGTAAAATCTCTTCTTTTATAATCAATATTTATATCATCTATAAATCTAACATAACTTGGATGGCGCAAATCGACATAGTTTCCTTCCTCTCTTAATGTTGCAATATCTATTTTTTTATTATCAAAATGATATTTAACAGTTCCAAATTTTTTAAAAGTTGAATCAACATTCAAAAATAACTCGATTTCAAAAGGTTTAGCATCAGTGACAAAATCATAATCATCAATTTTTAAATTTAATAAATAATCACGACTTGTTCCGCCAATCATGTAAAGCCTAAAGCCATTTTTGTTAAATATATCTTTCAAATAATCAAAAATAATATCCATAACGGATATTATTATAATTTAGTAGTTAAATTTTTAGTATTACTTTAATATAACTACGCATTCGTACAAAATAGTACTACTTGAATTCATATATTCGCATTTAAAGCATTCACCTATCGAATTTTCCAGTCGATAATTACGATAATCAACTCAATGAATATTAAAACTATAAATTATCCTTTTCTTTTATTTTCTATGTTTTATTCAAATTATTGTATTTAAAGCATAGTTTTCCAATACAAACCTTATATTTATGAAAAGATACAAAAAAAGTAGGTATATACCCTACTTTATAAATTCAATTTAACTATTTAATGACTTCTTTTAAGTTCTTTGAAGGTTTGAAACCAACGGTCTTAGTTGCAGGAATTGTAATTTTGCTTCCATCAACTGGGGATGTTCCAACTCTTTCTTTTCTGTTTTTGAGAGTGAAAACACCAAAGTTTGAAACTTTTACTGAGTCGCCTTTTTCAAGTGCTTTTTGAATTTCATCAAATAATACATTGACTGCATGTTCTGCATCTTTTTTAGTTAAACCGACTTTTTCACTAACAATACAAACTAATTCAGCTTTATTCATGTTTTTATTCATCTCCTTATGCTATAAAATATCATAATTAAAACGCATTTACAATATATTTTTCTCTAAAAAATGTCGATTTTATCGATTTATTATCGATTTTTTATACTAAATACAATATAAAACTATTTTCTTTTTCTTAGAACTAAATTTATTGGACTACCTTCAAGTTCAAAAGAATCTCTAATTTTATTTTCAAGATACCTTAAATAAGAAAAATGCATCCATTTTGGTTCGTTTACAAATAACGCAATCGTTAAAGGCTTAGTACTTACTTGTTGGGCATAATAAATCTTTACCCTTCCACCATTAAAATCAGGAGTTTCATTCATCATTTGTGCTTCTTGAATAATTTCATTTAAAACAGCGGTTTTTATCTCAAAGTTATATGATTCATAAACTCTATCAATTGCATCGAAGATTTTATTTATATTCATCTTATTAATAGCGCTTGTAAAAATAATTGGAGCATAATCTAAAAATTTAAATTCCTTACGAATTTTATCAATAAATTCTTTTTGCTCTTCATTTGGATTTTTAATCAAATCCCATTTATTAACAACAATAATAATTGCTTTATGACTTTCGATAGCATAGCCGACTACATGCTTATCTTGATCAATAATTCCTTTTTCGGCATCAATAACCAAAATTGCAATATCAGAATTATCAATAGCTCTTAAAGCTCTAATTGCCGCATATTTATCGATTGATTCATAAATTTTACCACGTTTTTTAAGACCAGCTGTGTCGATTGCAACATAATTTCTTCCATTTCTAACAAATGGAGTATCAATTGCATCTCTTGTAGTTCCTGAAATCGACGAAACGATTGTTCTTGTTTCATTTAACATCGCATTAGTTAATGATGATTTTCCTACGTTTGGACGGCCAATTAAGGCAAATCTTATAGATTCTTCAATAACTTGACTTTCTTCTTTTGGAAGTTTTTTAACAACTTCATCTAAAATATCACCAATACCAATACCATGAACTCCACTAGTGGCAATAGGATCGCCCAAACCTAGTGCATAAAATTCATATGTGTTATTAATATGTTCAATACTATCAATTTTATTAACCGCCAAAATCACAGGTTTTTTAGACCTATATAACATTGAAGCAACTAATTTATCATCATCAGTTAAACCAACTTTACCATCAACAACAAATAAAATAACGTCAGCTTCATCTATTGCCATTTGTGCTTGCATTCGAATTTGTTCTTGAAATGGTCTATTTTCGAGTTCAATTCCGCCCGTATCTACGCACATAAAATCACGCGTGAGCCACGTTGCTTTCGCGTAAATTCTATCTCTAGTTACACCTCTTTCTTCCTCAATAATTGACTTTTTTTCGCCAATAATACGATTAAAAATTGTAGATTTTCCTACCGAAGGTGACCCAACAATTGCAAGTAAACCTAGTGCCATCCTAAAAAATCCCTTTATCTTTAAGAATATTTAACATTTTATCGATTACATCACTAATTTTCATATTTGTAGTATCAATTAAAATGCTATCACTTGCTTGCTTTAATGGTGCAAATTCTCTATGAGAATCAATATAATCTCTCTTTTTTAAATTATCTAAGCATTCTTCCCTTGTTGTTTGAATGCCTTTTTCAAGATTTTCCATATACCTTCTTTCAGCTCTTTCGTTAACATCAGCAATTTGAAAAAACTTAACAGAAGCATTTGGTAAAACATAAGTACCAATATCTCTACCATCCATGATTACGCTTCGATCATCGGCTAACATTCTTTGAATTTCAACTAACCATAAACGAACATTTTTATATGTTGAAACATAACTTACATTATCAGCTACATCATTATCTCTTACTCTTTCATTAACATCTTTCCCATCTAAAGTAATGTGGTTGTTTTCATCAAAATCAATTGTAATTTTGCCAATCAAAGTATCACATTCTTTTTCATTTTGCGGATTCAGACCACGCTCTAAAACAGCCAATGTATATGCTCTATACATTGCACCAGTATCAATATATGTAAAGCCAAGACGTGTGGCTAAAATTTTGGCCATAGTCGATTTTCCGCTCGCACTTGGCCCATCAATTGCTATACTAAATTTACTCATAACGTTTTACTCATCCATACAATCAACCAAATAAGTACGCCTAAAATAATAGCGCCAATAACGCAATATAATATAGTTATAAGAATTTTTTTAGTTTGATAACTTCTAAAAATAGGAGCATCTTTAAATTGCTTCTTTCTATTTTTTTCGCCATCATCAATATTCAATGCTTGAGTATCAATCATCTCATTATTGTTGATTGGAATAGTTGTAGTTGTACTATATTCAACCCTATTTTTGCCTTTTTCTTTATCTATAGAAGTTGTTCCAGGCATGTTTTTAATTTCTTCTCTTAATTCACTATATTTAGCTACTCTTGTTGTTGCATCTTTCTCTTGTTTCATGTTTAATATGGTATCATTTTTTAGTTATTATTTAAATTGATATATTTAATATTTTGCTTAAAAATGATATATTACTTACGGAGGATTTTTTATGCCTATCAAAGTTAAAGTTGATGCTGATGCATGTGTCGGCTGTGGTCTCTGTGTTGGTAGCTTCCCAGAAACATTCGAATTCGACGAAAATGGAAAAGCAACTGTTCATGGTGATATTGAAGAAGCAGGAGCTGATGAAGCTATTGCTAGCTGCCCAGCAGGCGCTATTTCAAAATAGTAAATAATAAAAAGGGATCTATAAATGGATCTCTTTTTATTTTGTTTTTTTGCTTACTTTTTCTATTAAAAACCTCATTGGTTTATAAATAATTAACGTTGAAAAAACAACAATAGCATCTTTAATAAAATTAAATGGTAATAAAAATTCATAGGCAATTTTTATATCTGTTATACTTTTAATTGATGAATCAAAAACTTGGAACATTCCAACAATAGTATTTTCTCCATAAATAAGTCCGTACATTGGGAAAATCGTATAAAGACCAACAATACAAGAAAAAATCAAGTTTGCAATAACCCCAACAGTTATTGCAATAACAACACCTGAAAAAGTTCTTTTTTTGCTATAAATCAATGTTGCAGGGATAATAAACGCACAACCGTAAATAAAATCAGCTAAAACACCAACCCCAGCAGTTGCTGGAATATCGGTTATTAATTTAAATAAACACTTAATTATAATTAAGAAAAATGCAGTTGGTGTACCATACGCAAAACCAGCCAATAAAACTGGTATCTCATCCAAATGGATTTTCAAAAAAGCAGGTGCAAATGGTAATGAAAATTGTAACCCAGGCACCATATATAAGACTATTGAAAGGCCGCCAAAAATAGCGATTCTCGAAATCATATTTATAATATTTCTTGTTTTATTTTCCATAACTAAAATTTAATTTTCCCTCTTTTAATCATCTTTTCTATTCGCTTTAATGCATTATTTTTCTTCTCTTCCGAATCAAATTTTAAAGTAATACCATTTTTAGTGATAATAAGATTTTCATTAACTTGCTTTTGATTTGAAATTGAGAAAACAAGCCTTTCAGTTTCTCTAACACTTAAATTCTTACTTAGAATTTCATTAACAACATAATCTATTTGCTCTTTATTAAGTCGCGAAAATGCTTTAGCGTGACCATAACTAATCTCACCATTTGAAATCATTTTTAAAATTTTATGATCCAAATCAGTTAACTTAATAATATTAGAAATTTGCGCTGGTGATTGTTTAAATAATGTACATAATTCCTTATTTTTATAACTAAAATATTTTTTTAATTCATTACAAAGACAAGCTTCTTCAACAACGTGATTACCTTTTTTGCCCTTAATATATAAAGACATAATGAGTAAGGTTTCTTCATCACTATAATTTTTAATTAAACAATCGATTGTAGAAATTTCATTTTTTAAAGCTGCATAAAATAGTTCGCGCCCAAAAATTATTTCATATTTATTATCAATTGGCCTAACTAAAATTGGTGAATAAAGTCCACCCTCCACGACATTTTTGTATTCATCTAATTCATCAACATTAAAACTAACATCTTTTAAAAACCTTGAATCATTAATGTCTACAACTGGAATTTTATGAATTGTTTCTTGTAAATACCCTGCTTCAAGATTCTTTAAAGCATCGCTTCTACTGTATCTTTTTAAAAGAGTTTTTAGATTTGTTTTGACAATTTTTTGTTTAGTTTCTTTCATGATCAATTACCTCACGAGTTAATTGAAGATAAGCTAAACTTCCGGCACTTGTGGGTCTATATAATATTGCAGGCATTCCCCTCGCACTAGCTTCACTTAAAGAAATGTTCCTTGGTATCATTACATTAAATGTGGTTTCCCTAAATAAATTTCTTACTTGACTGACAACTTCTTTGCCTATATTCGCATTTGGTTCATACATGGTTAATAAAAACCCTTCAATGACCAGTTCCTTGTTATAAGCACCTTGAACTTTAGTAATTGTTCCTAAAATTTGCGCTAATCCTTCCATTGCAAAATATTCACATTGAACCGGAACTAAAACACTATTTGCTGCAGTTAAAGCATTTAAACATAAAATGCCTAAAGAAGGCGGACAATCGATGATAATATAATCATAATTTTTATTGATTTTTTCAATCATGTTCTTTAAAACATAGAATGGTTGCAAACTTTTTTGACTTATTTCACTTTCAAGGTTTGACAATTTCAAATTTGCTGGCAGTAAATCGAGATTCTTCATCATTGTTTTTCTAATAATTTTATTTACATCGGCATCCAAAATTAAAGCATCAAACACATTTTTACTTATTAAAGTTATATCAACGCCAAGACCACGACTTGTATTACCTTGAGGATCTAGATCTATCAAAAGAACACGTCTATCAAATGACGCAAGTCCTGCACTTAAATTGATTGCTGTTGTAGTTTTCCCTACACCACCCTTTTGATTAGCAATAGCTATAATTTTACTCATTACAATGGTCTCTTCTTTATTTGTGAAAAATTACGTGGAAACTTTTTATTAGTTTCTTTATCCTTCACTATTATTATATTAAATCTTCTTTCGTTTGAAATAGGTAATTTTCGTTCTTGAACATCTAAAACTCTACATCCAAGCACTTTAAATGCATTTGTGCACCTTGAAATTTCTTCATTATATTTCTCACCTTTATATGCAACAAGAATACCATTTACTTTTAAATATGGTATAGAAAGTTCTAATAAAATCTGTAAATCACTAACCGCTCTTGAAACAACGATATCAAAAGATTCTCTTTCGTTTTCACTTATATCTTCTGCTCTTTTTTCTAAAACATTAACATTATCTAACTTAAGCTTTTCAATGGTGTTTCTTAAAAAGACGCACTTTTTGCTTGTTGTTTCAAGCAAAGTAAAATTTGAATTTTCGTAAGCAATTGCTAAAGGCATTCCTGGAAAACCAGCACCACTTCCGATATCCAACACTTTTTTATTATTAAAATCCACAACTTCAGTTGGCAACAAGGAATCGTAAAAATGTTTCTCATTAAAAGCACTATCTTCAGTAATAGCGGTTAAATTAAATTTTTTGTTTTCTTCTAAAACAATGGCTTTATATAATTCAAATTTCTCTTTTTTATCCATTAAATCTTTTTATCTCTCTTTAAATATAATATAAGCGTCGTAATATCAGCAGGATTAACACCGCTAATTCTACTTGCTTGGCCTACAGTTTTTGGTTGTATAGCGCTTAATTTTTGTCTAGCCTCAAGTGCAAGTCCATCCATATGCATATAGTCAATATCATCTTTTAACTTTACTTCTTCAAACTTTCTAAGTTTTAAAGCTTCCTTCTTTTGATCTTTGATATAACCTTCATACTTTATACTAATTTCAAGTTCTTCTTCACCGCTTAATGAAAGTCTCAAATCTTCTGGTAAATCTAAATATTCTTTTAAACGATTATATTTAACTCCACTTCTCTTTAACAATTCACTTGCAGTTACTCCATTATCAAGAGGTTCATATCCAAGTTCAATTAAATATTCATTAACTTTGCTTGTTTTTCCTAAATGGATTTTATTTAAAATCTCAGTCAAGTCTGAGATTTTTTGTCTTTTTTCAGTAAAACTCTTATATCTATCTTCAGAAATTAATCCATATTTATAACCATAATCTGTCAAACGCATATCAGCATTATCGCTTCTTAATAATAATCTATACTCAGCCCTACTTGACAATAATCTATAAGGTTCTTTCGTTCCTTTTGTAATTAAATCATCAATCATAACACCAATATATGCTTCATCTCTTTTTAAAACAAAAGGTTCTTCTCCTTTTATATAGTTTCCAGCGTTAATTCCTGCCATTAATCCAAGTCCAGCAGCTTCTTCATAACCACTAGTCCCACAAATTTGACCAGCAATAAAAAGACCTGGCCACTTCTTAACCATTAACGAAACATCAAATTGAGTTGGATCCAATGCATCGTACTCAATTGCATAGGCATACTTTAAAATTTTTGCATTTTCTAAACCTGGCAAACTATGAACCATTAAATCTTGGATGTTTTCAGGCATACTTGTTGAAAAACCTTGAAGATAGATACTATTAGTATCATAACTTTCAGGCTCTAAAAATAATTGATGTCTTGGTTTATCTGAAAATCTAACAATCTTATCTTCAATTGATGGGCAATACCTTGGGCCAACACCTTCGACAAGACCACCATACATTGCAGAATCGGTTAAATGTTCACGAATGATTCTATGAGTTTCAGGTGTGGTATAAATTAACCAGCATGGAATCTGATCTTTCACAGGTATGAACTTATTAGATTCATAACTGAAACCTTGATCATCGACATTGCCATATTGAATTTCACCCTTGCTAAAATCAATAGATTCTTTTGCAATACGTTGAGGAGTCCCGGTTTTTAGCCTAATTAAAGTAATCCCCATTCTTCTTAATGAATCACTCAAACCAATAGAAGGCTGCTCTCCATCAGGTCCACCCATAACTTTATTATGGCCTCTCAAAATATCACTATCCATATAAGTTCCAGTTGCTAAAATAACAGCTTTACTTTGAATTTCTTCATTACCAATCACAACACCTTTTACCTTTTTATCATCATACAATAAATCAGTAACCATTCCTTCTCTTATGTCAAGATTATCAGTGTTTTTAAGATGCTCTTGTATAAAATGAGGATATCTTTTTTTATCAGCTTGCGCTCTTAAACATTGGACTCCCGGACCTTTAGCAGTATTTAGCATCTTCATTTGAAGATATTCATTATCTGCCGCCTTACCCATAAATCCACCTAAAGCATCAATTTCTCTAACAACAATCCCTTTAGCGCTTCCACCAATTGATGGATTACATGGCATATTGGAAACCATTTTAAAATTTAAAGTAATAAGTAAGGTTTTTAACCCTCTATTAGCACACGAAAGTGATGCCTCAACACCAGCATGACCACCACCTACAACAATAACATCGTACATTTCTTTAAATTCTTTCTTCATGCTCAATAATCATAGTTTTTTCAAATCTTCATATCAATAATATTTTTACTTAAATCGCAAGATTTGTTCATCAATATATAAAATATGGAGCAAATTTTGCTCCATATTAGAAAAAGAGAAAACTTATTTTTATAAAGGTAAATCTTTTTTATCAAAAACAACAAACGACATTAAATATGTAATCACAAATATACCTGCTAAACCAATTAACTTATACCAATAAATGACATCATTAGATAAAACTGCGTTGGAATCAAAGAAGGTCATAACTGTTAAATAATTAAAGAAGTTCATTGCATCTATTCTAATTGCTCCTGGCATTGTTTTTGTTCCAAATAAACCAAGTATTGAACAAATATAGAAGAAAATTGATAAACCTCCTCCGAGTCCAACTGCGTTAGTTGTTTTATTAAATAACGAACTTGAGAAGAAACAAATTCCAGAAATTGCAAGAGTAACAAGGTAATTTCCTAAGCCAAATTTCAAAATATATTCAACTGTAATTGCAGTTTCAATATCAGCGCTACCAGCTAAGATACCAAAATATCTTGCAAGTAAGGCTGTTCCTGTCAAAACAATTGCCATAACAGTTTCTGTAAAAATTAAATAAACGGCTTCTGTGAAAATATATGTATTTCTCTTAATTGGAGTTGAGAAAGTAAATGCTAATGATCCATTCTCAACTTTTTTACAAACAAGGTCATTACTTAACATAATTGTATAACCCATTGGAATGAGCAAGCATGCAAGAGCAAAACCGATTCCCCCAAGAACAACTCCATATGTATTCATTTCACCCATTTCGCTTAACGAAGTGTGAACTTTATTTGGAAGTTGATCCATAATTCCTTTACCAGCAATACTAGTCGCAATTAAATTTGCATCACTTGAAGAATAACCTGCATCAAGTTTGTTTTGATAAAGCTTTTTATAAGAAGCAATGGCACTAACTGAATATGAATTAATTAAATTCATCATTTCCTTTCCGCTATTACCACCATCTCTGCTAACAATATCGTATACATTATCAATTGAAGTTTCGTATTTCTTATTATAATCATCGATCAATTGTTGTTCTGCTTTTTTAAAAACATCCAAAATAACTCTGTTTTCAATTGCTGAATCAATTATTTTTTCACCATCATAATAATCATTTGCCTTATCATTTCTTGAAACAAAATCATTCATAAATGCAGTTAAATCTTTTTTAATTTTTTCAACATCCTCTTTAGCATCCTCTTTTGCTTGTTTAATTTCCTCATCAGTATAGGCTTCACCGGTTAAGGCTTCTTTTCTCATTTTTTGCAAAGTTGTTGCATTAGAACCTAATCCACCATTAACTTCAATAAATTTATCTTTATCATATTCTTTGAGTTCAACTTCTTTGTAGATGATATTACCTTTTGAATCCTTTTCACCAGAATCTTCCAAAGTTATAGGCCAACCTAATTCACTAGTTTTATATTCGACTTCAAAATCAGGAAGATAACCATAATAAGCATTTTCTTCAACAGTCTTCATCACTTTTTCGATAATTTCATCTTTAATTACTTCTTCCTTATAACTTGTATCATTAATCCATTTTTCAGAATTATCTAAATACTCATCTTCGATATTATTTAATAAATAAATAGCATCTTCATCATTACTTAAAAGTTTTCCAAGTTCGAAAGCATATTTATAAGAAACTTCATATTTATCCAATTTATTTATATATACTTCATTAATTGCATTCGACAATAAAGTCTTCACTTTGATTGTCGTTGAAGATTCTAAGTTGAAATTTGATGCAATATATTCACTTAAAACCGATGGAACAACCATATACATCATTTCGTTATATGAAAGTGATTTATCTGTTTTATAAATAGTAAAATATCCACTTACAATTTGAAGCACTAATTCTTTTTCTTCATCTTTAAATCCCATTTGCCCAATGCCAGCATTTGCAAGCTTCATTACTTGTTCATAAGCATTATCATCATCATTAGTAGAGGCATAATATTTATCATAAAAAGTTTGAAGTTGTTTCATGCTTGATTTTAAAGATTCATTACCTATTACATCGATGTTGGTTTTTACTCCTTCATTCAAAGTTTCAATAGAATCATATGTATTTTCATAAGCAACCGCACTATTATAATAAGAATTATAATAGCTAATACTTCCTGCTTTAATTGTTGTTTCATCACCAGCTGATGAGAAAAGATTTTTCATAGCTGTTGATGTAGCATTAATATTTAAAGTTGATAAAATCCCAACAACTACCGCAACAACTGCGCCATTTGCAAGCGAAACTCCTGCTAATGCTTTCCAATTACTTTTAATAGATTCTCTAAAAATTGCGTGAGAAAAAAGATGAGATTTTTTTGCTTTTTTCTTCTTTAAATTATCTAATTCTGGAGGAAGTGCCATGACTTCTTCGTTTATAACTTTTTTATCCATAATTAACTCCTCTTATTTATATTTTCATCAAAATATGTTTGCAATGAATAAGGTTTTTGTGAAATAAATTTAAGATCCTTATTCTTTAAATTTTTAAGCATTTCATCAATTGATTTAGATTCAATTCGAATTGTAACTTGATTGTATTTTGGTTGATCCTTAATAATTTGTTTTTTATAAGTTTCTAAGAAATTTTCATAATCTAATTGATTAATAAATTCGATTTTATAGTCTCTTAAAGTTCTATTTCTTATTTCATTACAATCAACCAAACAAGAGATATTCCCTTTATTTATAAAAACTACTCTATCGCAAACTTTTTCAAGTTCTTCAATCGTATTACTAGTCATAATGATTGTAGTACCCCTCTTTTTTTCATCAGTTACTATATTTAAAAATTCATCTCTCATTAATGGATCTAGACCAGTTGTTGGCTCATCCATTATTAATATTGGGGAACCTTTCATAAAACTTGATACAATAGATGTTTTTTGTTTCATGCCTTTCGACATTCTCCTAGGGTAAGCTGTGACATCAAGCTGCATTCTTTTTATAACTTCACTTGCTCTTTCTTCGTAAGATTTATCAAGAGAAGAAAGAGAAGCATAACTTTTTAAGAAAGCATTCCCAGTTCTTAAATCTGGGAAATTTATTTCACCAGGAATATAAGCGATATAGTTTTTTAATAAACTAGCATCTTTATACGCATCATAATTATAAATAGATATCTTCCCTTTTGTCGGTTTAATAAATCCCATGATTTCTCTTAGAAGTGTCGTCTTACCGGCACCATTTTCACCCATGATACCAATTGTTTCACCCTTGAAAATCTTTAAATTGATGTTGAAATTTCCTCGACCATGCCCGTAGTCTTTTGTTATATTCTTAATATCAATTATTACTTCTTTTTTCATACTAAATACCTTCGAATTCCTTATCTTCTTTATAGAATTTCATAAAGTAATCTTCTAATGTTTCTTTGATCTCTTTGAAATCAGTAACATTTTTTTCAGCGATTAAATTTACAAATCCAGAAACATTAGAGTCTTCTATAGCAAATGTAATTTCTTTATTTTTTTCATCTTTATTGATTACTTTGTATTTTCTGCTATTAGAATTTGCAAACTCTTGATAAAATTCTCCACCAAATTTAACTTTATAAATTTTATGTGTATTGTGTTTCAAATCATCTGCAATAAATGTTGAAACAATTTTTCCATCCTTAATTACAGCAATTCGATCACAACTAACATCAATTTCTCTAAATATATGAGATGAAAGGAGAATTGTTTTCCCTCTCTTCTTTTCAAGTTTGACTAACTCGATAAACTTATCTTGCATCTCAGGATCTAATCCACTTGATGGTTCATCCATAATAATAATGTCTGGATCAGACATAAAAGCACAAACAATAACAAGTTTCCTTCGCATACCAATGCTCATTTCTTTACAAAGTAAATTGGTATCTAATTCAAATTCTTTAATTAGCCAATCAAGGAAAGTTCTATCTTTAACATTCTTTAATTCCATCTGATTTTTAATGACATCCTTCCCTTTAAGTAATGGAGGAAGAGCAACTTCGCCAGGGATATATGAAACATTTTGCATAACTTCATATCTATTTTTTAAAGTTGATTTACCTTTTATTAAAGCTTCTCCACTATCTGGTTGAGTAAATCCCATTAACATACGAATAGTTGTTGATTTACCAGCACCGTTTGGTCCTAAATAACCGAAGCATTCACCTTCTTTTACTCCAATACTAACATCGAAAACTCCCCTACCATGCCCAAAATCTTTAGTTAGGTGGTTAATCTCAATTAAGTTTTCCATATATTGACCTCCTAATAAGAAATTGCACTCTTGTCCAATTTCTGTATGGTAGTATAATAGAAACTGTAAAAATTAAAAGACTCAAATCTATTTCTTGCACTAAAATATTGAAATTGGTCAATAAGTATAAAAGGAGGCCAAAATATGCAAAATCAAGAGTTTAAAAAAGAAGACAAAAGAGTTATAAGAAGTAAACGAGATTTATCAAATGCTTTAGATGAACTACTAGATGAAAAAAATTATGATGATATCTCAATTCAAGATATTACTAATAAAGCCTTAGTAAGCAAAAATACCTTCTATAATAATTTTTTAGATAAAAATGAATTATTAATGTACTTATTCCAAAAATACTCTTTAGAAATTTTTAACCAAATTGAGCCATTATTAAATAGCGATGCATCATTCGAGGAAATATCTAAAAAATCACTCATCTGTATTATTGATTATTTATCTGCAAATTACGATAAATTCAAAAAGATGATAAGTAATGACCGCAGTAAAGCATTATATTGGAATTTCTATAAATTTATACAAGAAATCGTCGCATTTATTTTTAACAACTATAACGACAAGTTACTACTGAAAACTATCCCCTTAGAAATGGCTTCACCATTTATTGCGGGAGGTGTTTCAAATCTCATTTATTCAATGATGGAGCGCGAAAAAAGATATTCAAAAGAAGATATATATAATTGCTTAGTGAAACTTACAAAAATTGATTTTGAAAAAATTCAAACAAATTAAATGCTTGAACATTATTGCAAATTTTATTGCTTTGTTGCACGTTGTCATTACAACATTTTGACAACTTTAAGATGACAAATAGAATATAGTTATCATGGAGGTTTAATTATGGCCACAACAAACCTAAATATAAGAACCGATAAAGTTGTTAAAGAATAAGCAGAACAGATTTTTAACGAACTTGGACTAAATATGAGCACCGCTATAAATATATTTCTTAAAACCACTATTAGAGAACATGGCATACCTTTTGATTTAAAATCAGATTATCCAAAGGCAACAACTATTGTTGCCATAGAGGAAGGTGAAAAAATAGCCACAGACTCTAACACGCCAGGATATACGAACATAGAAGATCTTAAAAAACTTTAGACTAATGAAATATATAGTTAAATTCACAAACCAATTTAAAAGAGACTTAAAGACTGCAAAAAACAAAATAAAGATTTAACCAAGTTATTCAACATAATCGAGATTTTAGCAGAAGGAAAAACTCTTGAACCAAAATATAGAAATCATAATCTTGGTGACAATTATAAAAATACACGTGAATGTCATATCGAACCAAATTGGCTACTTATTTATCTAATTAAAGAAGATACTATAGTATTAATTTTATACCGCCTTGGAACTCATTCAGAATTGTTTAAATAAACAACACATTATAAAAAGAAGCGCAGTTTAACCTACACTTCCATCCATATCCATTTTAATTAACTGATTAAGTTCAACAGCATATTCCATTGGGAGTTCTTTTGAAAATGGCTCAATAAATCCCATAACCATCATTTGAGTTGCATCCTTTTTAGAAATACCTCTACTCATTAAATAGAATAATTTGTCTTCGTCAATTTTAGAAACTGTTGCTTCATGTTCTAAGAATGACTGATTATTTAAACATTCATTCTTTGGAATTGTATCAGATCTCGATTTATCATCTAAAATCAAAGTATCGCATTGCACATGGGCTCTTGAACCAGTTGCTGAAGGCATAATTCTACAAGTACCACGATAATTACTAACACCACCATTTCTTACGATACTTTTCGAGATAATTTCGCTCGTGGTGTTTTTAGCAAGATGAATCATACGCGCGCCAGCATCTTGATATTGTCCTTTACTTGCGACCGCAATTGAAATACAAACACCTTTTGCACCTTCGCCTTTTAAAACACATGCTGGATATTTCATATTAACTTGTGAACCAATATTCCCATCAATCCATTCCATACGTGCATTTTCATAGCATGCGGCACGTTTTGTAACTAAATTTACAATATTATTTGACCAATTTTGAATTGTGGAATATCGACACTTTGCCCCTTTTAAAATAACAATTTCAACAACTGCAGCATGTAAACTATCTTTTGAATAAATAGGGGCTGTGCAACCTTCAACATAATGAACATCTGCACCTTCATCTACAACAATTAATGTCCTTTCAAATTGACCAGTCTTTTCATTGTTAATTCTGAAATATGATTGAAGAGGTTTTTCAAGTTTCACTCCTTTTGGAACATAAATAAAACTTCCTCCGCTCCATACGGCACCATTTAAGGCACTAAATTTATTATCATTAACTGGAACTACTGTTCCAAAATATTTTTTAAATAATTCTGGATATTGCTTTAAAGCTGCATCAGTTGATAAGAAAATAACACCTTTTTCTTCAACTTCTTTAAGCATATTATGATAAATCATTTCTGATTCATATTGAGTCGCAGCACCAGCTAAGTATTTTCTTTCGGCTTCAGGAATACCCAATTTTTCAAAAGTATTTTTAATTGTTTCAGGAACTTTATCCCAACTATCCTCTTCTTTTCCATAACGAGTAAAGTAAGTGTATGAATCAAAATCTAAATTGCTTAGATCTGGGCCAAAAGAAGGCATTGGCAATTCTTTGAATTTTTTATAAGCTTCAAGTCTAAAATTTAACATCCATTCTGGTTCGTTTTTCATTTTTGAAATTAAACGAACTTTTTCTTCGTTTAAACCTAAACCAGTATTAAAAATAGATGTATCTTCATCTTTAAAACCATATTTATAATCTTCATTAAGTTCTATATCATTTTTCTTCATGGTGGCAATCATCCTCCATAATTTTTTCTAGACCATTCCAACCAATAGTTGCGCATTTAATTCTTGCAGCTTGTTTTGATGTATTCATAAAAACGAGTGCTTCTTCTAAAACACTATCATCATATGGTTTTTCATAAATCATATTTGTATATTGCGTGAAAATATATTTTGCTTCTTCGAGCGATTTATTCATAACTAAATCACACATGATATCTGTAGACGCGGTTGAAATAGTGCATGCAACACCATCAAACATCGCATCAATAATCTTATTGTTTTCAACCTTTAAATAAACAGTTATATCATCAATACAACTAGTAGAATCCATACGAACTTTAAAGTATCCAGTTTCATCTGCTGGTTTTTTCTTGTGTTGAGGATTTGAATAATGATCCATGATGATTTCTCTCATCATTTCAGGACTAAAAGTAAGCATCTAAAATATTTCCTCCTGTTTTTAATGCTTCATAAAGTTGATCTACGTCTTCTTTATTATTATAGAAATAAAGTGAAACTCTTACAGTTCCAACCGCATGTAAAAAATCTAACAATAATTTCGCACAATGTTGGCCACTTCTAACACATATTCCTTTACTATTTAAATATGTTGCCTCATCTTGAGGAAATACATCCTTAACATTTAAAGTAATAATTCCAGTATCGGCATTCTCATTATAAATAATGATATTATCGAGCGTTTTCAATTTTGAAATAGCATAATGTCTTAAATCTGATTCGTATTTTTCAATATTATCCATACCAATTGAAGTTAAATAATCAACAGCTGCTCCAAGACCATAAATACCAGCTAGATTTTGTGTTCCGGCTTCGAATTTTAAAGGTGGTTCAAGAAGTGCAACATTACCACATAAATCAAAACGAATGTTATCTCCTCCGCCAACCATTAAAGCATCCATTTTGCACAATAAATCGAATTTGCCATAAAGAACACCTGTCCCAGTAGGTCCGCACATCTTATGTCCACTAAAAATCAAGAAGTCACAATCTAAATCTTTAACATCAACTTTCATGTGAGGAACAGATTGTGCACCGTCAACAACTAAAATAATCCCGTGTTTATGGCATATTTTTGCAATTTCTTTAATATCAATTACATAGCCTAGAACATTTGTAACTTGAGCTAAAGAAATAATTTTCGTATTTGGAGTAATTGTTTTTTCAACCGCTTCAGGAGTTAATCTTCCTTCTTTATCTAATGGGATGTAATTAATCTTACAACGAGTTAAATCCTTAATTTTAAACCATGGCAAAACGTTACTTGCATGTTCAGCTTCAGTCAACAAAATTTCATCATCTGATTTTAAATATTTAAATCCATATCCAAACGCAATTAAATTTAAAGACATCGATGCACCAGAAGTGAATACAATTTCTTCTTTATTTGCATTTATAAATTTCGCTACTTTTTCACGTACTCCATCAATAGTTTCATCTACAGAATATGCAAGATCATAATCCCCTCTATGAGCATTTGCGCATTCTTTTTCATAATATTTACTGCAAGCATCAACTACACATTGAGGCTTAAAACTTGTTGCAGCATTATCAAGATATGCAAAACGATGATTTTGCATATTTTCGTTATTTTTAAACATTGGAAAATCTTGTCTAATTTTTTCTACATCAAACATATTAGAAATTCTCCTTTATATAAGATTCAATCGTTTCTTTTCCTTTATCATCAAAGTAATTTTCGATTGGAATGAGATAACCTAAAGTAATTAATCTACGAGCTTCTTCTTCACTTAATCCTCTACTCTTCAAATAGAAAATGTGGTCCTTATTTAAATATCCAATTGCACAAGCATGATTTGCAACAATATCATCGCAATCAATCTTTAAAGTTGGGCTAGCCTTTGCTTTGCTTTCTTTATCAAAAAGAATAACTTTTACCATTTGATTTGCATTGGATTTAATACTGTTTTTTTCAATATGACTAATGCCTTTAGCATCTATTTCACCATTTTTAAGAGCAACACCATACCCTTCAAAATTACTACTAGTTTTAACCCCTAAATGATTAAAACCAATATTGTATAGTTTCTTAATATTTTGACCAGCAATTGATGAAAATTTAAATTCACTCCTTGAATTATCTCCAAGTAAAATAACATTGGAATTTACTGATGTATTTACATTTGAAAGATCGGCTAAATACACATTGAAAAGTCCATTATTTTTGACATCTCCTAAAATATTAAATTCACACTCTTCCTTATCACTTATTAAATATAAATTCACACTTGCACCATCATTCACATGGAAATTGATATGGTTTTTGGTGTCATGTTCAAGAATGACAACATCAAGTTTCACATTTGAAAGTGCAGAAAAAGTAATAGGTTCTTTAACACCCTTTAATGATACTTCTAACCTAGCAGAATCTTCAAAAACCATATCAAATCCCGCCTCAATTATTGAATTACTACTTATTTTCATTCTTCATCAATTCCTTAGTTGCACAAGCTCCAATAGAAACTTTACTCATTTCTTTATCTTCTTTTGCAATTTCTATACCGAGTTCACTCTTAATCCATTCATAACCTTCTTGATCAATACGTTTAAAGATTTCTGCCCCTCCTTCAACTGCAATTCTTCCATTAATCATAACAGCTGTTCTATTAGGTTTGATTAAATCAAAAAGTCTTGCATAATGAGAAATTACCACAAAAGTTGATCCTTTTTCTTTTTGCTTATTTATAACTTCGCTTATGATATTAATTGCATCAACGTCAAGACCACTATCAATTTCATCTAACATAACAAACTCAGGGTTTAATAATATCATTTGAAGAATTTCATTTCTCTTTTTTTCTCCGCCACTAAATCCATCGTTTAAACTACGATTAACCATATCCATTGGAAGTTTAACATCTTTTGATGCAGTTTCTAATGCTTTATAAAATTTATAAAGTGTTACATGTTCACTACTTCTTGCATTAATCATTGATTTATAAAAATCAGCACTTATTACACCAGGAATCTCAAAAGGATTTTGAAATCCTAAAAATATCCCTGCTTTACTCCTTTCATCAACAGTCATTTTTAAAACGTCTTTACCATCAATAGTTATTGAACCTTGTGTTATTTCATAATGAGGATTGCCCATTATAGCTGCTAAAAGTGTAGATTTACCATGACCATTTGGACCAAGTAAAGCTAAAAAATCACCTTTTTTAACTGTTAAGTCTACGCCTTTTAAGATTTCCTTACCTTCCACACTAACATGTAAATCTTTTATTACTAATTCGTTCATAGAAATTTACCTCAAATCCTTGTGTATTTTATATCAAAATCATACTAATAACAAATAAAACGCAAATTTTATTTTTATACTAAAGTATAAGTTTTATTTTTTCGTTAGTTTTTTTGTTGTTTTAAAACCAATATAAGTATAAAATGTGAATTGCTATTTTATAGTAGTATTATTTTAGAGATGGAGGATTACTCATGAAGAAAAGCAAAAAGGTTCTAGTACTTGCAGCTGCTACTGTGAGTTTGCTTTCTTTAGCGGGTTGTAACGAAGTTACTGCCAAAGATAATGTTATCATTACCTTTAAAGACACTAATGGAAAACAAATTACATATACCGCTGATGAATTATTCAAAAAATACACAGAATCTGACCAAGATAGCACAGAAAAATATTATAACGCGATCTATAACGTAATGGTCAGACAATGGTTTGAACTAGGAGAAAATGAAACTCTCAAGGCTGAATGTGATAAACAAGCTCAAATTAATCTTGATAGTTTTAAATCAAAGGCATCAACAAATGCCACCGATAATGGCACATCATATGATACAGAATGGGAAAATATTTTAGATTCTGAATTATCTGATATCGCTGAATCAAAAAGAAGTGAGAGTGAATTGTTACTTAAATTAAAATTAAGTGAATACAAAACCAAGCTTGAAGATACCTATTATGATACATTCAAAACTTGGAAGAAAGATACAACTTCAGACGCAGATGAAGAAAATGAAAATAACTTATTCTGGGGTGAAAAAGGTTATCTTAAAGAAAGACTTCCATACCATGTTAAACATATTTTAATTAATGTTGATGCATCGAGTGGAGCCTACTATAATGGTCAAATTTCAAGTGAAAATGTTCGTAATTTATACTTAGCAGTAAGTGAACTTGCAGCTGGTACAAATTTTGGCCAAATCGCTGAAGACCTTTCTGATGACTCAGGATCAAAATCAAAATTTGGTGATTTAGGAATTATGGATACTTCAACAAGTTATGTTAATGAATTCAAACTTGGTATTTATGCATACGATACATATTTCAATACTAACGAAGAAGTTAATAATTCTTTAGAAAATGATGACAACCCATTCAATATTCCTGAAGAAGATGCAGAATATGTGAAATCACTCGGTATTGCCTCAATTCCATTTGGCGCTCTTGTTAAAATGAATGAATTAAAAGATGTTACTACTGATGATAGCAATAAAGTTGTTAATGATGGCGATGCAACATATTATCCACGTAATATTTTGTTTAATAAGTACTTTAACAATCATAATCTTGCCTTCATCACTCCTGATAATTTAGCAGACGCTGATAAAAATTTAAAACTTGAAGATGAAGACGATATTTTAAATAAGCACTACACTGACTTAGACGAAAATGGAAAATGGGTAAATGGTTCTGAAAATCCAATATATGCATCAATGGACGGATTCCAAGATGTTAAAATCAAAACTTATGATGAGGATGGCAATTATACAGAAGAAACAAGAAAGATTCTTTGCGACAACGAAGGAAATCCAATTCTTGTGGTAAGAGCCGGAACATCAAGTTATCAAGGAATTCATTTTATTGTTGTTAATAGAAGTGCTCTTGAAGAAAATAAAGAGGTCACTAATAATGGCGAAACATATAATGTTCCACTTAATGAATATTATGCAAATGAAAACCCATTAACAAATTCAAATGGTGTTAACCCAGATTTCCCACAAACTGAAAGTGGAAAACAAAAATTAACATACATGAACAGTTATTCTATGACTTATGATGACTACAACTCTAGAGCCGATGAAGTCAAATCAAAAGTTAAAGGATTTGATTCTAATTATGAAATGCGTATTTATACTTGGTTAGTTGATAAACTTAATATCCAATTTAATACTGTATCAGGTGTTAATATTGGCGAGAGAATTACTAAATACATTGATCAAAAGAGAAAATCAAGTGAATATAGTTTATACGATACAAATACTCAAACTTGGGATAATTTCATTGAACAACTTGAAGTTCAACAATCTCAAAGAAAAACAAAATTAATTCCAGAAACATGCGCATTACACTTTAATGAAGGATTTAAAGATAATGGGGATGCTACAGTTAAGGAGGCTTGCTACCATGAAAAATAAAAAGATCTTTACATTATTTGCTTTAGCAGGTGCTCTTCTTCTTACCTCTTGCAATGATACGATTTATGCTCGTCCAACTGATGACACAAAAAACCAAACATTAATTAACAATACCAATGTTGATCATAACACAGTCGAATGGTTATATGATACTCTACACGATTCTTCAGCATCTTCTGAAGAAGTTCAAAACGCTGTTTTTAAAGTTTTAGAAGAAGGTGTATTTGGTGCATATTCAGTTGATACAAATGGCGATGTTGTAATTGAAAATTATGATGGCGCAAGCGATTCAGCAAAGCTTGAATTTATTAAATCCCATAAAGCTTATTGGGATAAAGCGAGACAAGCTGATAGCAATAAATATGATTATGTAGAACCAACAAGTGTCACCGATACTATTGCTGCTCGTGTTGAACTTTTCAAAACAATGGTTAAAAAACAAGTTGTTATAACCTTATTTGATAAAGCCAACGTTGATTCAAATAAATATAGAAATTACTATTATGAAAGTAAGTTTGCTCGTTCATTAGCTGGTGAATTTTATACAATCAATGGTGTTACTGATATTTATGATTCAACAAGTGATTCCGAAGCTTCTACAGTCTTCACTAATAAAGTAATTATTGATAATAGTGTTACTAAAGAAGATATCACTACTATTATTGGAACAAATAATACCTTTGAAAAACCTGTTTTACACTTAGGTTTATATAGCGATTACATCAATAAAGAAATTATGCCAACAGTTATGCAAAATTTACTTATTGAACAATACGTTTATGATAATCAATATACAACCATCAGTAGAACTCAATCCCGTAAAGTTAAATATATTTCAATCACTACCGAAACTAAGAACGTTAGTGATGCTCGTAGATTAATCAATACTTTCGTTGAACAATATGTTAATGGTTCAATAGAAGGCGAAGATATTAACTATGATATCTTAGCTAATGCTTGGAAAGGTATTTATACTGATTTATTCGATGAATTTGGCGAACCAATTAATGAAGCTGGTCAACTTCTTGTTGATAGCGGATTTACTCTTGGAACACCTGAAAAAGATGGTACTCCAATTAAGAAATTTGCTGATGGAGAAGAACACCCATATTACAAAAATACAGTTTATGGAGATTTAATCGAAAGTTTTGCAAAAATTACTTTAAACCCATTAACTACAGATAGTTCAACCGAATCAACTTTCACTTCAAGCGGTAGTTATTCAATTGAAACTGGTCTTCAAATTAAAACCGATGATATCAAAATTACAGATTACACCACCTGTGATTGGGGAACTAAAGATAATGGTTTCTCATCATTACCAAGTGATGTAAAAAATAGATTATTTGATTACACAGTAATGACTGACTTCAATAACCCATCAAATATTGATACAACATCTTATTTAAAGGAAATTAATGGTCACTATTTCTTAAAACGTAGTATTTCTCAAACAGATGATGCTACTGATTCAATTGTTATTAAGGATAGTTCAACCTTCTATCTTATTGAAGTATTAGAAGCTCCATCACAAGCTAAATTAACTATTGGTGGTGAAAATGCTTATGAAAATACTGCAGCAAATGGTTTAAAACAAGAAGAAATAAGTAGAACAATTGGTTATACAATTGCTAGTGGATCAACATATAAAACAACCGCATTCACCCACTACTTAGAAGATTGCGAAATCATTTATCACGATCAATCAATCTACGATTACTTTAAATCTCAATATTCAGATTTATTCAAAAATGATTAATTTTAAGGACTGCTTAATTGCAGTCCTTATTTTTTATATATAATATATAAGGATATAGGAGGAACTCTAGATGAAATTCGATCCAAATTGTATTTTTTGTAAAATTGCTGATCACAAAATAAACGCAACTATTATTTATGAAGATGATGATGTAATGGCATTTTTAGATACTAATCCAGTTAGTTATGGTCATACACTTGTTATTTCTAAAGAACATTACGATTCATTCTTATCAACACCAAAAGATGTTATGAATAAAGTAATGAATGTTGCTCAAAGAATTGGTCAAGTTGCAATTACTTCACTTGGTGCAAAAGGCGTAAATATTTTGACTAATTGCTATGAGGCTGCTGGACAATCCGTTAAACACTTCCATGTTCATGTAATTCCAAGATATAACGCACCTGATGGACTCAAACTGGAGATGGGTAAATATGGCGAGGTAAATTTACCATCTGTAGCTGATAAATTTAAAGACGGACTCAAATAAAAATCATTCACGAAAATAATAAAATCACTCACGAAACTCAAAAGTTCACGAGTGATTTTTTGTAAAAACCATACAATTCCTTGATGATTTTTATTTTTAGTCAATTTTATGAGGTTTATAAAATGTTCTATTATCAAATGAAAATAACTTATCGGTTTTTTCACCTTCTGGAACATTTTTGTATGCTTTATCTAAAACCATCATCTTACTATCCATGTCATCAATCATAGAAAGCAATAATGCTTCTCTTGTTTCAGGAAGAACTGGCGAACCGAATTCTTGTTTGCCATGATGAGACAATATCATATGTTCAAGAAGAACAGGAATTTCACTTATAATATTATTTTCGTTAGCAATTTCTCTAATAATGCTCATTCCAATTGTAATATGTCCAAGAAGATTCCCTTCAACAGTATACTTAGGGGCTAATGGACCCGAAAATTCAATAACTTTACCTACATCATGCAATAAACAACCGGAGATTAACAAATCATAATTTGCATCTGGATATAGCTTTTGGACTTGCTCGGCCAATTTGCACATCGAAACTGTATGATAAAGTAATCCATGGTAAAAATCATGATGACATGTAACAGCTGCTGGATAATCAATAAATTGTTTATAATATCTTTTGAAGACCTCAGTTAAAATAAGCTTACAGTCTTTATTTTTTACACTATTATAGTATTTCTTGAAATCAACAATTAAGTCTTCGACAGGAATTGGAGAACTTATAATTAATGCGCTTAAATCAACTTCATCTGTTCTAATTTCGTGTGCAGATAAAACTTTAACTTGAAGTTTGTCTTTGTAGTCATAGGCTTGACCATCAATTCTCAAAATTGCCCCAACTTGAAATTTTGCAATATCATCAGGACTTGCATCCCATTTTTTCGCTTCAATTGTACCGCTATTATCTTGCAAAACTATATTTAAATAAGTTGTTGCAGCTGCATTCTGAGAAACCCCTTTTGCAACACTTTTAACGACATAAATTCCATTAGCGCTTGACCCATCTCTTAAATCTTTAATCATTTTTCAATTCTCCTTTCTCGTCTTTTTTAATTAATTCTAAAATTCTTTCATAACTATAACCTCTAGCAACCAATTTGCTAATTATTTTATTAGTTATAGAG
>CAVEUG010000069.1:28003-36270 GCA_963618895.1 Slackia isoflavoniconvertens
TTTTGTAATATCACTGCTCTTAGCTTTGGTATCGATAAATATTTTTTGAATGCTTTTTCTTCTTTTTTTTCATCTATTTCAAGTGTACTCAAAAGTTCGGAAATTAAAGAAACGTCAAAACCTCTTCTTAAAAGGTTTTCATACATTTTCTTTTTTTGCTTTGCAAAATTATTTGAAACATATTTATTTTTTATAAGTTCGAAATAACGTTGTGCTTTTTCTTTTTCAATTTTCTCATCAAATTCTATTTCATCAATTATCGATTGATCTATTTTTTGAGAATTAAAAAAATTTGTAATGTAATACTTCCCATAACAACCAACTGTAAAATATTCTAAATATTGCTCAACATATGATTTATCATCGATGAAATGGTTAACTTTTAAAATATCCATAGCTTCTTCAATGATTTCCTTTGGATATTCATCAAACTTTTTGTTTATCTTCTTTTTTATTTCATTACTGCAATAATTCTTCTTGCCAAATTTGTTAATGCCGTATCTAACAATTTCATTTTTTTGATTTCTAGCAATACACTCTAAAATTGTGTCTTTTTCATAAGCATTTCCCACATAAAATCTAAATTCTTCATATGTTTCTGGAAGAATTTTAAGTTTGAAATCATTAAAAATCAGTGTAACAAATTCTTCTTTTGCACTAATTTCTTTTAAAACATTGGAATTACCAATTTCTCCTAATAGCTCTTTCATATACATTCATTATATTATCGTAAAAATTCTTTTCACTAAATTTATCAATCGATTTAAAAGCTTGTTCTTTAATTTCATCTAATTTATTATCATCCAACGAAAGAATTGAATGAAGTTTTATTGGAAATTCCTGATCCTCCATAAAGAAAAATCCTGTTGCACCATTTTCAATAATACCCACTAAATTATTATCAAATCTACAAAAAATCGGAACGTAAGATGCCATTGCTTCCATAAAAGTTAAACCCTGGGTTTCACTAATAGAAGCACTTAAAAATAAATCGCTACACTTGTAATAGTATTGCGTTTCGTGAACATCGACTTTACCCACAAATCTCACCCTATCATCAATATGTAGAATCTTTGTCATATCTTTAAGGCTTTCTAGTTGAGGACCATCTCCGACAAATAAAATTAAAGAAAAGTCTTCTGGATATTTCTCTAAATATTCTGCATATCCTTTTAAAATCACATCAAAACTTTTTTCTTTTGCGACCCTACCCAAGCAGAGCAAAACTTTATTTTTATCGGTGATATTCCATTTTTTCTTAATCTCTAAGACTTTTGGATCATCTTTTGTTACATCTTTAAATCTTGAAAAATCAAATCCGGTTGGAACAACGTTTATATATTGTTTAATTGCAATACTACGCAAATAATTTAAAGTTTTCTCGCTTGGAGCAATAATTTCAGTAGATCTTTCCATATCACTTCTTGAAAATTCTCTAATTGCCCATTTTGAAAATCTATCAAAATACCCTTTTGTTGCATAATAAGTATAATCTTCGAGCATCGTGTGATAAGTATAAACAATAGGTACCCCAAGTTTTGCAGCTGCTGCAAAACCAAATTGCCCAATCGTAAAAGGTGTATTTATATGAATAACATCTAATTTAAGTCCTTCTAAAATTTTGAATGCTTCATTAGAAAACAATGGAGATACTCGATATCCATATAGTTTTTTAAGTTCAAACCCTTTAATTCTTAAAACATTATCTTTGAAGCCAGAATTTTCTTCACTTCCTGTTGTTACAATGTAACAATGATGACCCCTTTTAATTAATGATTTATAAAGAGAATCGACACTTGTCGCAACTCCATTAATTTCAGGAACATAAGTATCCGTAAATAATGCAATATTCATTTTACTTTTCATCCCCTTTATTTATGTCTTCATCATCAAATTCTTCGTTTTTGTTTTTCTTCTTTTTAATATAATTCATAATCTTTTCTTGCTTTTCAATTACATTAGTTTGATAAGCTTTATCACTACTGGCTTTACGTTCATCAAATGTTTCCATTTGAATTGTATAATATGTTTTCTTGTCAGCCGAAATAAATTCATCTTTATTTTCGCCACGAGTTCTATAGGTAGCGCTAACAATTCCAGTGATTAAGAAAGGGATATGGAAAGACATAAATCTCCATAAAAGCATAACAGCATTTGTTCCACCACTACTCTCAAAACCTTCAGCATTAAAATAATTGTTAAACAATATAAAAAACACATATTCGCTAATTCCACTAGATCCAGGAAGTGGTATTAATCCCGTTATCATTTGATGGAAATTAGTATAAACAATAGATAAAAATAAACTATGCATTACTTCTTTTGCAGATGTAAATTCTTTAAATCCATTCAATGCTAAACCACATAAAAATGGGTATGAATCAACAATGCACAAAGCTAAAAATGTTAAAAGCGAAACTAAAATTGTAAATGGAATATTAGATTGGAGACGTCTAAATTCGATACGGAAGTTTTCGACTTGAGTATTAACATTTAATCTTGTTTGATCAGGTTTTTTAATAAGGTGTAGTTTTGCACCTAAATTAATCATTTTGCCCGAAACAAAATGTTGGAATCTAGTCGAAGTTGACATAAAAATTAAAAGTCCAATAACCAATAAATTTAATCCAAAACCAAGGACAATAAATAAAACAATTGGAATTGGAATTTGTTGACCATTAATCACTATGTTAATTGTTTGTAAATCTAAAAAATCTTTAGCATGTGTTGAAACACTGATAATCCCCATTATAATTAAGCACGATTGATAAACAATATACATCATGACCATAACACTGGCTGCATTGCTTACTGATATTCCTTGCTTTTTAAATGTATAGATTTGCGCAACTTGACCACCACTTGAACCAGGAGTAATTCCATCATAGAAAGTTCCAATAGCCTTATTAGCTAACGCTCTATGAAAACGGTAACGTTTACTATATAACTTAACAAATAACCATAAAATAAATGAATTAAGTAAAAATGTAAAAAGAATTGCCACACACAAAAGACCAAAATAATTAAAATTCATATTTTGGAATAATGAAAAGACTTGTTCTGCTGTATTTCCTTGAGTTAAAGAAATAGCTAAAACAAGGCCAGTAACAATTAAAATAAATAACAAATAAAATATATATGTTAATTTTTTCTTTTTTCTTTCTTTAGCCTCTTCTTCAGGAGTTTTTTTCTTTTGTTCGCCTAAAGAATATATATCTTTCTCAGTAACTTTTTCTTCTTCAATTTTCATGCACATATATTACCATAAATACTCTTTACATGGTATTTACTTTAGTTGCTTGTTTGTTAAAATATTTACATGTCAAATTTTAGAAAAGCAATGAAAGTTTATTTAAGAGGCTGTAAAGGGATTTACTTTACGTATTTTATTTTGCTCTTCTTTACAACTTTCGTTTCATTGCTCTCTACTTATGGAAGCAAAGTCTTAATCGATATATTGACTTGCCAAAATAAACTTGGTTTGGGATACAACGCAAAAATTACAATAGACCAATTAATTGCAGCAAATGGATCTGATAATATTCTTGAAAGAATTTTTATTGATCTTTTTGGTGGGATCGAATTTCTTTCAACTAACATTTGGTTTTTTGCAATTATTTTACTAACATTTACGCTTATTAATATGGGATTTTTGTTAACCAGACTCATCATGCGCAGTTATTATTCATCAAAATTCTCAAAAAATATGCAATCAGAACTCTTCTATCATATTGAAAGACTTCCATATGCCGTCATTAAATCGATGCCTAGTGGTGATATATTACAAGCTGCAACAAGGGATGAAGAAGTTTTTAAAGGTTTTATTGCTCGAGATATGCATATGATTATGTATACAGTATATATTGTTACATTCTCATTCATTTTACTTGCTATTACTAATCTAAATCTTGCGTTAATCTCATTATCTTTGATGCCATTTATGTTTATCTATGCTTTCTTTTTAATTAAAGAAGTTAGAAAAAGATACAAAGTCACTGATGATAGCGAATCTGATATGTCAGGAAAGATCGAAGAAAACCTTTCTTCAGTAAGACTTGTAAAAGCTTTCAATAATGAAAAATTTGAAATCGATAGTTTTGAAAAGTATATTCAAGACTACAAAGGAAAATATATGAAATGGAGAAAATTAAGCGCATTTTTCTTCTCAAGTTCTGATATTTTTGTTTTTAGTCAAATAGCTTTAACAACTATTTATGGTTTTTATTTATATTATCTTGGTTCAAAAGGCGATCCAAATGGCATTAGTCTTGGAACTTTCTTTGTTTCGTTTACATTCACTAATATGATGGTATGGCCAATTAGAGATCTAGCAACGATTCTTTCAAATCTTGCTAGAGCAAACGCATCATTAGAAAGAATTACTATGATTTTAGATGAACCAATGGAAGACTTAACAAGTGGTTCAACTCCTGCTATTAAGGGTGATGTCGAATTTAAAAATGTTTCATATATGTTTTGCGACTCAACAGAACCAGTTTTACAAAATATTTCATTTAAAGTAAATGCTGGCCAAACCGTTGCAATTATGGGTAAAACTGGTTGTGGTAAAACTACTCTCGCTTATCTCTTAACCAGACTTTACGATTCATCAAGTGGCGAAATTTTAATTGATGGAATTGATATTAAAACAATCCAAAAACATTATTTAAGACAAAATGTTTCCACTGTTCTTCAAGATCCATTTTTATTTTCAAAAACTATTGAAGATAATATTAAAATCGCAAAACCTGACGCAACTCAAAAAGATATTGAATATGCTACAAGCATTTCACATATACATGATAATATTCTTCAATTTAAAGAAGGATATAAAACTCCAGTAGGTGAAAGAGGAACAACTCTTTCTGGTGGACAAAAACAAAGAGTCGCAATAGCTCGTACTTTAATCACAGAAGCACCTGTTATTATCTTTGATGATTCTTTAAGTGCAGTCGATACTGAAACAGATTTTGAAATTAGAAAATCGCTTCAAGAAGCAAAGAAGAAGTCCACTACTTTTATTATTACTCACAGAATTTCAACAGCAAAGGATGCAGATCTTATTATAGTTCTCGAAGATGGAAAGATTTCAGAAATTGGCAAGCACGAGGATCTTGTCAATAAAAAAGGTCTTTATAAGAGAATTTATGAGATTCAAACAAAAATGGTGTAGGTTATGGGTGCAGAAGTATTTCAAGAAGAAGACAAAATAGAGAAGGTTAATATAGGGGTTTGGAAAAACGCTTTTAAGTATCTCCTTCCTCATTGGCCATTAATAATCCTCCTTGTTTTTGGTATGGCTGGAACAGCATTTTTTGATAGTTCTTTTAGCCCTGCTATAAAACTTGCTTTAACTAATTCTGCAAGTAATTTTGCTTATACAAATAATGTCTTTGATGTAATTGTTAATCTTAATATTTTAGGTATTCAATTCACTATTTCATTCTTTGGACTTGTTTTCCTTTATATAGGACTTATCTTATTTAGAAGCATTTGTATCTTTATAACATTCTTTACAATGAATTATTTTGAAATGACTATTATGACTAATTTAAGAAGAGATGCATTTAAGAAAATTCAAGAATTGTCATATAGTTATTACGATAAAACTCCTTCAGGATGGTTGATTGCACGTTTGCAGAACGATGCTGCTAGTATTGGCGACGTTATGTCTTATAGTGTTCTTAGAGTTTTCTGGATTATTATGGATTTAATTTTCACTTTAATAACTATGTTTGTTACTGATTGGAAATTATCATTAATCATTCTTGCAACTACTCCAATAATTGGAGTATTGACATTATTCTTAGAAAAACAAATTCTTAAATATCATAGAATTGCTCGTAATGCTTATAGTAACTTTGTTAAATGGTTGGCCGAATGTATTAATGGTAATAAAACTATTAAAACAATGGCAATTGAAGACAATATATTTAAAGAATGCGATGATACAACTGAAGATGTCTTCAAAAAGAGATATAAAGCAGGAAAAATTAGTGCTCCATATTATCCAGCTGTTAACTTAATAAGCACTATTACTACTGCTATTATCATTATTGTTTTCCCAATGCTTGGTGTTAAAGATTCGGTTACCTATAGCATTGGTACATTCATTATTTTCTTAGGGTTTGTTGGTAGTATTTATAATCCTATTGGAGAATTTAGTGAAATCATAAGTGAATTAATGTCGACCCAAGCGAGTGTTGAAAAGATATTTAGTTTAATTAATACTGAACCTCAACTTGTTGATACTCCAGAAGTTATAGAAAAATATGGAGATTTATTCCATAACAAAACTGAAAACTTTGAGAAATTAAATGGCGACATCCATTTCGATCATGTTTCATTCTCATATTTAAAAGATGTAGAAGTTATCCACGATATGGACTTAAAAATCGAAAAAGGAACAAGTTGCGCAATTGTTGGCGAAACTGGTTCTGGTAAATCCACAACTGTTAATCTTCTTTGCAGATTCTATGAACCAACTAAAGGTAAGGTTTTAATTGATGGCGTTGATTATAAAGAAAGATCAGTTGGTTGGATTAGAAGTAATATTGGCTACGTCCAACAAACACCATTTATCTTTAAAGGAACCGTTAAAGATAATATCAAGTACGGAAAACATGATGCCACAGATGAAGAAATTATCAATGTATGCAAGCAATTAGATATTCATGATTTCATTATGTCTTTAAAAGACGGCTACAATACATTCTTCAAAGATGGTGGAGATGAACTCTCACAAGGCCAAAAACAACTTATCTCATTTGCTAGAGCATTAATTAGAGATCCAGCAATCTTAATACTTGATGAAGCAACTTCTTCAATTGACACAGAAACTGAAGCAGTTATTCAAAAATCAGTTAATAAAATGCTTGAAGGAAGAACTTCCATTATTATTGCTCATAGATTATCAACTATTGTTGATTGTAATAGAATCCTAGTTATGAAAGATGGCGTTATTGTTGAAGATGGTAATCACGTTTCGCTCATGAATAAAAAAGGTTATTATTACGAACTCTATATGAACCAATTTAAAGAATTAGATGTTGATTCACAAATCGAAACATATAAAAAACAAATTGAGGGAAAGAAAATTATCCTCTAACAATCAAACAAATATCACCTATGACTACAAAATTGTCATAGGTGATTTTCATTTACTTTTCAAGTTCTTGCTTATTAAGTAGAAAATCATAGATGTTTATTATTAATATTCCATCTTCGTTATAATAAGCTGGCATCATATCTCCAGTAATAATTATTTTTTTAAATGAATCATCAATATTTTTAAAAGGTCTTGATTCTTGCGTTATTTTTTCATTATTTGGAAGAGATAAAGCAGACTGAATATAATATCTTTTAAAACCCATATTACAAATAAAATCAATTTCTAACTGTTTTCTTATATAAACATCTTTGTAACTTTTTTCAAAAATTTCAACAACACCAATATCAACAGAAAAACCTCTCATAACTAATTCGTTATATATCAAATTTTCCATTATATGCGTTCTTTCAATTTGTCTAAAATTAATTCTTGCATTTCTTAAACCAATATCAGAAAAGTAATATTTTTTTGGTGTACCAATATAATGTTTACCTTTTATATCATAACGATTTGCAGACTCAATTAAAAACGAGTCTTCTAAATAATCTATATATTTTTGAATAGTTCTTGAACTTATATTTGTATTTTTAATTGATTTAAAAGTATTTTTCAATTTTTCAGGATTCGTTAAAGATCCGACAGATGATGATAATATATTCAGCAACTCATTAATTTCACTTAGTCCTTTTATTTTATGTCTTCTTTTTATATCGGTTAGATAAATTTCATTAAATAACCTATTTAATATTGATGATTTCTCACTAACATCATCATTTAAAACTACTAATGGGATTCCGCCATATAACATATATTCATTTAATCCCTCATACTTATCGCCTTTGTATATAGACATAAACTCAGAAAAATTAAGAGGTTGCAAATGAATTTCATCACCTCTGCCAGAAAATTCAGTAATTATATCTTTTGATAGAAATTTTGCATTGCTCCCAGTAACATAGATATCTATATTGCCTTTATAAAGGTAGCCATTTAAAACAGATTCAAAACAATCTAAAAGTTGGATTTCATCTAAAAGCAAATAGTAATTTTCTCCTTTTTTAATTTTTTTATCTAAATAAGAAATAAATTTTTTTGGGTCTACTTTTCTCTTTTCCTTTTCTATTTCAACTATATCTTCTCCGATTAGTTTAAGATC
>CAVEUG010000070.1:0-7319 GCA_963618895.1 Slackia isoflavoniconvertens
GGTTTAAGATATTCTGAAGTTGAAGTTTTAGTGAATTCATTACTTTTAGATCCTAAATTTAATGAACTTTCTTTAAGTGATAAGGAATATATTATTAATAGGACAATGTCTACAATTAAAGGAAGAATGATGGAAGATTTGGTTTTGCTTGAAACTCAAAAAGCTAAACCAAATCTTAAAATATTTAAACTTCTTTTTAGTGTTGGTGAATACGATATGGTTGTATTTAATAAAGAAACATTATCATGTGATATTTATGAAATTAAATATAATAAAGAAGTTATTGATAACCAAAGTCATTATCTCAATGATGAAGAATTAAATAAAGAGACTGAACATTATTTTGGCACCATTAAAAATAAATATGTTATTTATCGAGGCGAAACAAAAGAAATTAACAATATTAAATATATCAATGTTGAAGAATATCTCTTACATTTTTAAGGGATTGATTATTTATTTTTGTGAGTTCTAATTTAAACTATCAAAGACCACCGTGCCCAGCAAATTAATCCTACATTTTTACCTAAATAACAGTTATTGGTGATAATGACGATACAAAAGTTATTAATACATTATTAGTTTGCCATTATCACATATAAACCAATACACACAATTAATGTTAGTTTGGTGTCTAAGTTTTATTGTTCAAGACGAAAAAGACAAAAAAATTATGATTTCGCCTTGAGGCATCAAAATTCTTTTTAAATTTGCTCTTATCAATTAGTGAATAAACTAAAATTAAATACCTTTATTAATGGCTACAATTTTTTGATTTTTACTTTTTGGTTTATTAGGAATTGTATATTTTAAAACTCCACATTTTATTAATGGTTCAACATATGTAGTAATAAAATATGATGGTCTTTTTCCATCAAAACCAAATTCTTTTGCTAAAAATTCTTTAGTACGTGGTTTAGAGCAAATTTCAACAATTTTATTATTTAAATCATCATTAATTATATTTGTGTTTTTTGCGTTGAATAAGGTAACTTTAAATCTTCCTCTATCATCTTCAAATTTTGGAGGCAATAATTCATTCCTTTTCATCTCATTATAAATAATAGGTATCCCAGAGAATCTATTTTCTGTTATTTCTAAGGTTTCTAAAATTGAAGCAATGTATGGATTTCTTATATCGGATCTAGTTTTGCCTAATTCATTTATACTTAATTTTCCATATAAACCACCAGGATTAGAGATTTCAACTCTATTGTCATATATTTCAATTCTTATAGGATCATTTTCTGAATAAATACTATAATCTCTGTGTATTAATGCATTTAATATGATTTCTCTTAAAGCTTTAATTGGGTATTCACTTTTGTCTTCTCTATTGCCAGTTAAAGGATTAATAAAAGTTGAATTTCTTGTATTATTTTGGATAAAACTTATAGACTAATAAGTAGACTAATGAGTAGACTAATCATCTTTAATGATCTATATAGGAGAAACGTTGCATTTGTTCACCCAATAAAGAACATAGCAGTGGATTTGCTAGGTGGCTTAATTCTTGTACATATAATTTCTTGATTTTATAATACAACATTTGTGTAGTGGCTCACAACGATTCATGTGGCTCATAGCGGCTCGACTTTTAAATAATAATCCTCATTTGCAAGCGGGTGATAAACTTTAATTTGTGGTAAAATGTTAGTGCTCATAGAAAGGGAGCAATCAAAGAGCTTCCAGAGACTAACATTGTTTGATACTGTGGTGGTTCCAATGTTAGCCTCTGAAAGATCGAATCGCCAATATATATAAAAACAAAAGAAGAAAATTTCTTCTTTTAAGAACTTTTGGTTGGTCCATGAAAGACAAGAAAAGTAAAGGTGAGATATTTGTCAAAAAAATCACGGAATGATATGAAGCAAAACATGAAAATGCATAAAAAAAGTGGATTGATTATATTAATTCTAATTCGCCAAAAATATGTCCATTTTGTGGATTGATAAAATTTGCAAAAAAACGGTCATACAAGAATTGCATTAAGAAAGACAATTGGCGATAATAAACAAATTAAGAATATTTGTTCAAAAAAAAAAAACGACGACAACGTCGTAATTATTCAATAAATTATTGTTATAAATGCGAGGTTTATGTATGAAAAAAAGAACAAAAATTAGTTTAGTGTTATCTTCAGCCGCAGCAATTTTACTTGCTGGAAGTATAATGGCTGGAGGAACTTATGCCTTATTTACTAGTGAAAGTAAAACAAATATTGCAGTTAATAGTGGTACAGTTGATGTTACGGCGACAATAAGTGATCTCAAGACTTATTCAGGCGAAGCAAATAGCTTAACTGGCGACCCAACTGCTGATGCTGGACATATTGTAGAAACAGCAACTAAAGGAACATTCACCAATGGTGGAACCGCTAATATTAACACCACAACTGGTGATTTAGAATTATTTAATGTCACCCCGGGAGATAAGGTTACATTTAACATCAAAGTTAAGAACAACAGCACAGTTGCAGCTAAATATCGCACTTTAATTAAAGAAGAAAGCGATGGCGGTTTATTTGGCGGTCTTACATTTAAGATTAACGAATTTAGCACTGCTGGTAGAACAAGATGGGCAGAATTAGCCTATGGAAGCGAAGATAAAGTTCTTCCATGTGAAGTATCACTTCCTTCAGATGCTGGTAATGAATATCAAAATAAGAAAGCCACAATTTCATTTACTGTTGAAGCGGTCCAAGGCAATGCACAAACTTATGTTTATCCTGCTGGAGTAACAAAAGCTGACTTTGGGGATAATTATGTAGCTTATACCACAGCCGCCGATGATACAACTGTAAAATATGCTGCCGATTTAAAAGGTGCTGTTGAAGCAAATGCTACTGCTATTTACGTTAGAGAAGATGCAGTTTTTACTTATAGCTATCAGCATTTATCAGTTAAAAATAGTTTAGTTGTTTACGGTAATGATGCAGATTTCTTAGGTACCGATCTAGCTATTAATTATGATAGTTACGGCGGTACTAAATTTAAACCAGTCGAAACTGATTTGAGCTTAACAATAAATGATGCGATTAATTTACGTGCTTGGGGTTATGCACCAAAACAGAACTATACACATACTGTTACCTTAAATAATTGTTCATACTATGGCACTGGTAGAACTAGTAATGGTGTTGGATTAGCATGGTTTAATGATGAAGAGCCAATGGGAACTTTGAATATTGCTCTTAATGATTGTTATACTAGCGACGTTGGCGAAGGAATGAAAATAGTTTGTGCTGGAACCGTCAAAATAAATAATTCAACATTTAATAGATGCGGTGTCGGCGTCAAAGCAGTTCACAAAGAAACTAGCGGCACTATTACAGTAAATGTAAAAGATACAACATTTAATAGCTGTGGCTGTCTTCAAAGTGAAGCAACGAGTAGTGCTTCATGGTTACCTAAAGATAGCTCCGCAATCAAATGCAAAACTAAGAGCTCAGACGGTATCAAATTAAACTTAACAAATGTTGCTGTTAATAACAAAATTGGTGAATATGCGTTCCATATTGATGATGATGAACACGATAATAAGTACACTGGCACAACAACTGTTGTGGCTGAAAATGTAAAAGTTGATGGCGAAGCTTACACATTTAACGCATAGTAGTCATTAACCATTATTAACTAATTAAAGAGTGGTACTAAATCCTAACACGGAAGAAGCGCCACTCTTTTTCTATTGATGCTATCTATCTACCACCAGCAGTGGGCGGAGTAAAAATGCAGATATTCTTTTAATTTTTTCTCCATCCATTAATGGTGGTAATTCTTCTCAATATATAAGCACATTTCCTTGCTATTATCTATAAAATAGATGCCTAGATTTCTGGGTGCACATCAAATACTACTTGTTTTTATTATAAATATCTTCTTTTAAGAACCTTTTAAGTAAGAAAGTTAAGAAGTATGGGATAGTATAAAATTTACCATTAAATCCTATATTTTTATCACATAGTTTGATCCCGTATTTAATATCTTCTATTTCACTAGAATCAATTACTTTATTTAGCGAATTAGTTTTCCCATCATTAGCTTTAACTTCTATTGGAATAAGAGTGTTAGCATCCCTCACAAAAAAATCAATTTCTAAGGTTCCTTTTTCGTTTTTATAAAAATATAAGTTATAGCCTTCTTTAACTAACATATCTGCTACTATATTTTCGTATATAGCTCCTTTATATGTATTAAAGTTTTTATTAAGTCTTAAATCATCTTGTGCTTCATCATCTAAAGAGGCAATTAATAAACCTGTATCTCTAAAATATATTTTATAATTATTAGGATCATAATTGCCTTTAAGTGGTAAAGATAAATCATTCATTAAATAACAAATATTTATTATGCCAGCATAATCTAACCACTCAACAATTCCTATATAATCTCTACTTCTTGCTCCATGGCTAACCTTAGATATTTGAAATTTTTTATTATCTTTTCCTAAAAAAACTGGAATCTTACGATAAACATTTAATATTTTTGTTTTTTCTAAGCCTTTAGCATATATTGTAATATCTTCTTCGTAATCTCGTATTAATTGTTTTTGTAATGATAAAATGCCACTATAATTTTTATTTTCTATAAATGTTGCAACAATATTAGGCATACCACCTAATACCATATATTCTTTAAAATTATCTTCCATTATTTTCATCTCAACTTTTGATAATGGTTTCAACTCTTTTAGATTTGCGTATAGATCTTCTATTTGTTCTTTTTTGTATCCCTTAGCCCATAAATATTCTTCGAAATCTAATGAATACATTTCATAATCTTCTTTATAACCAACACTATTAGATTCAATCTCTTGATAGTTAATTCCCATTAATGATCCAGAACAAATGACATCATATCTTCCATCTATTTTAAATGATTTAAGAGAAGTTGCAGCATTTATACATTTTTGAATTTCGTCGAAAAAAATCAATGTTTTATGCGGTACAAAGTTAAAATTAGGATTTTTTAAAGAGATGTTTTTGATAATTGTATCAACATCATATCCATCATCAAATATATCTTGATATTGTTTTTGTAAAACAAAATTAATAGGTATGAAATTTTCGTAATTTTTCATTGCAAAGTGTTCTACTGATTTTGTTTTCCCAACTTGTCTAGCCCCTTTAATAATTAAGGGCATCTTATTATCTTGATTTTTCCATTTAACTAAAAAGTCATTTATTTTTCTCTTTAAAAACATATTCACTTTACCTTTATTTTATAATAATACACATTTTTCCGGGATAATTCTATATGATATTCCACATTTTTCCATAGTATTTAGGGGCATAATACCACATTTTTCCTAAAAGCTGCAAAAAAATGTGGTAGACACAAGCTAGTAAAAGCAAACTTAGAAATATGCTTTAAAAAAATGAACAATACTCAGCTGTAATAAAAAACTCATTAGAAAAAAGATAACCTGAAAAATCAAAAAAAGTGTTACTATCTTTGAAAAATTTTGAGATAGTAACACTAAATCTCTTAATTTAAATATAAATCTACTTCATTTAAAAGAAACTGTTCGATGTTGATGTGTTTTATATTGTCTTTTGACATATTTAATGTATCAAGAGAAAAAACATATTTTGGAGATGAGTCCTTAATTGAATCAAATGCACCAAATTCTCTTTCTATTGTCTCTTCATCCGCTAAAAGATAAGTTACTTGAATAAAACATTTTTTATTATCTTTTATCACGACAAAATCTATTTCACCTTTATATGTTTTTCCAATTTTAACATCATATCCTCTATAAATTAATTCGTTATAAATAATATTTTCTAAATTTCGTGCAACAAAAATTTGGTTAGAATCACTTAACGCTAAAACAAACCCCGGATCAACTGAATAATGTTTTTCAATCTTTTTAAGTGTTCTTTTGCTTGCTATATCAAACCTTTTAACTCTTGAAATTAAACAAGCTTTTTCTAATTTATCTAGGTAACGATATATTATTTCGTTATACATTTCTTCATTATTTTTGATATTGAAATATTTAGTGATATTTGCAGGAGAAAATTCTTTACCAATATTTGAAATAATATATTTTGATATGGTAAGAAAATTATCCTTATTTATATTAGATTTGTTATTGCATATATCTTTATCAATAATTCCATTAAAAATATCTTTTAAATAGTTTTTAATATCTTCTTCATTATCGTAATCAAATCTTTGAGGCATTCCTCCAAATCGTAAATAATTAAAGAAAGTGTTTTTAGGTAGTTCAAGATTATTAATTTTATAAAAATCTATAAATTCTTTATAAGTAAATGGCATAACTTTGAATTCTTTGCACCTTCCTACAAGTAAGGAAGCTAATCTACCTGATAAGAGCTTAGAATTACTTCCTGTTACAAAAATTGAGACATTTTGCGTGGCTTTTAAACTTGATAAAACTTTTTCAAATTGATTAACATGCTGTATTTCATCTAGAAAAATATAATATTTATCATTATCTTTAATATTCTTTAGGATATATTTATTTAATTTTTTGTAAGAATGTAATGTTTCGTTTTTGATATCCTCAAAATTAACATAAATAATGTGTTCTAAGTCTATAGAGTATGATTCTTTTATTTCATCTCTTATTTGCTCAAGCAAAATACTTTTCCCAGATCTTCTAACACCAGTAATTACTTTAATTAAGTTTGAATCGTAGAATTTCCTAATATTTACTAAATATCCTTCTCTTTTAATGTTCATAATTGTTCCTTTAGACTAGTTTATTATATCAAAAAATACCAAAAAGGTGTTACTATCTTCGAAAAATTCTAAGATAGTAACACTAAATCGTTAAAAAGCTTTAAAAAACACAAAAATAAAAATTAAAATTAAATGAAACTTTATTTGTATTTCGCTCTCACAAATTTCACCTTTTTATGATATTACAATCTGAAAATTGAATTCTTGTTAAATTTTTTGATTAATTAAAATATGAAAATCTATTTTTTTAGAATATGGCCTTAAATTGGCAGAATATTGTTTTAGAAAATAATTAATATAATGATAAGTATTTTTTGCAAAATTCATGCATAATTGGGATATCATTATTTACTGTATCCCATAACATATCTTCATCAATTTCGCCATAAGCATGCGCAATAATATTTCTCATTCCACGTATCATTTGCCAAGGTATTTCATTAGCGGTTTCAATTTTGAATTCTTCTGATAATGAATTGGCTATTCCACCAATTTGCAAAATACTCATGGCAACCGCATTAAAATAAGCACAATGCTTGCTGGTTATTTCCAAATCTATTTATACAATCTTCAATATCTCACAATGGATTTTAATATGTAAAAGGC
>CAVEUG010000071.1:0-6818 GCA_963618895.1 Slackia isoflavoniconvertens
ACTTTGCTAATTCATTATTTATTTTTCTAATTTGCTTTTTATACTCTTTTCTATCCTTTAATAATTTAGATATTGAAGCAAACAGTTCATCAGAATATAAATCAACATAAGTAGATGTATTACGCCCCAAAATACGTTTTCTAATATAAAGATATTTTTTACCATTCCTATCTTTAATTTCAATAGATCCATCATATGGAATTAAATTTAATCTTGCATTAATTTCCGCTCTTTGTTCCAACAATGCTTGAATTTCTAAATATTGATTAGTCATAATAGCATCTCCATTTTGGGGTATTTTTCTTATCCTAATTATATTAATTTGCACCCCAAAAATCAAGGCATTAAAAACATTACAAGCAAGATTAAAAATGCAAAAGATGACAAAAAAATAAAAATTGTGCCTCTTTAAAGGAAGGCACAATTGGAAATTCGATAACCATCGAATAAATTTCGATTTGGTGGACCTTGCCGGGATCGAACCGGTGACCTCCTCCATGCCATGGAGGCGCTCTCCCAGCTGAGCTAAAGGCCCATCTTTCGCTTACGCGCTATTAAATATATCTAAAAATGTAATAAAAATCAATAGAATTATCATTAAATGACTATTATTTCATGTATGACAATTTATTATTCATAAATGATTTTTAATTGTCGCAGTCGTTATTTTTTCATGTATGAACCATAATTCGTATTTATAATTCTTAATAAACTATACATGCTCATAAACAACTCATAAATGAAAAAACACCGACAAAATCGATGTAATTCATTGGCGCCCCCGAGCCGATTCGAACGGCCGACTTTCATCTTAGGAGGATGCTACTCTATCCGGGCTGAGTTACGGGGGCTAACGACATATATTCTACTTAAAAATTAAAATCAAATAAAGAGATTTGGTCAGTATCATTTAATTTATCAAGGCAATGCATTCTATCCAAATCTTTAATGATCTTTTCTGAAATGCCACCACGTTTAAGAAGATCTTCTCTTGAAGAAAACATTCTTTCGTCTCTAGCGTTAGTAAGACAAATACAGTTATTTTCTCCCATGCCATCTAAAACCTTAAATGGAGGAATTAAAGCATTGTTTTCTTTATCAACTATAAATTTAGTAGCATGACTCTTTTCTAAACTAATTGGCTCAATTTTATATCCTCTTTCATACATTTCTAAGACAACATCTAATGTATCAATTATTGCATCATCTTTTTCTTTCCAATCAATTTTAGCTGCTTTCTTTTCCTTTAATTCTTGCAATCTGTTATAACATCTATCAATTCCATTGCACATAGAATTAATATCATAAGCATCACATCTTAAAGTAAAGAATGAAGCATAATATTCAAGTGGATAATAGACTTTAAAATAAGCAACTCTTAAAGCCATCATAACATAAGCTGTTGCATGACCTTTAGGGAATAAATATTCAATTTTTTCGCATGAGTCAATGTAATATTGAGGAACATCATGATCGAGCATATCTTGAATTTGTGTTGGCGAAAGATGTTTTCCTTTCTTTCTAACAGTTTCCATAATAACGAAAGCATTATGCTTTTCAATTCCTTTAGAAATTAAATAAACCATAATATCATCACGGCAACCAATAACACCTTTTAGGTTTGCAACTTGATTTTTAATTAAATCTTCAGCATTACCATTCCAAACATTAGTACCATGAGTAAGACCACTAATAATAACTAAATCTTGGAAAGTTTTTGGTTGAGCATCTCTTAAAACTTTTCTAACAAAGTTTGTTCCAAATTCAGGAAGACCAAGAGCACCATTATCTGGTTCAAGATACTGGTGTCTTAAATTTAAGGCATCATCACGAGTAAATAATGATAAAACTTTTTCATCAGCAAGCGGAATTGTTTTAATATCAACCCCCGTTAAATCACCTAAGAATTTTAAAGCTTGTGGATCAACATGTCCTAAAATATCAAGTTTTAAAAGAGTATCATGCATACTTGTAAAATCAAAGTGAGTTGTTTTCCAAGCGGCAGTTGTATCATCGGCTGGATATTGAATTGGTGTAAAGTCATTAATATCATAACCATTTGGAACAACTACAATACCTGCAGGGTGTTGACCAGTCGTTCTCTTAACTTCAACACAACCATATGCAATAGATGCAATCTTACTTTTCTTAATTTTTGTATCAATTTCCTCTTTTGTGTAATGAAGATAATCTTCATAATATTTTCTTACTAAACCATAGGCAGTTTTAAATTGCATCGTACCAATTGTTCCTGCTCTATAAACATTATTTGCGCCTAAAAATACTTTTGTATATTCGTGAGCTGTTGATTGATAATCAGTTGGGAAATTCAAATCAATATCAGGAGTTTTATCAGCATCAAATCCTAAAAATGTTTCAAAAGGAATTGATTGACCATCACTAACCATAGTTTCGCCACATACTGGACATTTTTTCTTTGGTAAGTCGTATCCAGACATATTTGGGTCATCTGAAAACTCAACATATTTACAATGTGGACAACGATAATGAGGTGGAAGAGGATTAACCTCAGTAATATCAGCAAAAGTTGCAACAATGCTGGATCCTACACTACCCCTACTTCCAACAATATATCCATCGTCATTTGCTTTTTTTACTAATAAATGAGCAATCCAATAAATAACTCCATATCCATTATCTAAAATACCTTTAAGTTCACTATTAATTCTATCTTCAATTAATTTTGGCAATGGGTCTCCATATAATCTATGAGCATTTTCATACACTAAATTTTTAAGTTTTTCATCGCAACCTTCAATAGTTGGAGTATATGTATCTGTTTTAACCGGAACAATACGTTCGCACATGTCAGCTATTTTATTAGTATTTGTTACAATATATTCTTTAGCTTCTTCATGACTTAAAAAGTCGAAAGCATCATACATTTCTTTAGTTGTCCTATAGTGTTGATTTGGGTTATCAAAAACTCGAGATTGTTTATTAGCTCTTTTTCGCGAAAAAAGTGGATGAAATTTGCCACCAATTTGAGATGCAGAAATCATTACATCACGATAAATTTTATCTTCTGGATTTGCATAATGAACATCTCCAGTTACACATATTAATTTATTTTCTTCTTTAGCGATTCTAATAATATCTTTAAGGACTATCTTAACGTCTTCCATTGAAGGAATTTCATCAGTATCAACAAGATAACTATAATTTTCAGGTGGTTGAATTTCAATAAAATCGAATTTCTTAATTGCATTTCTTAAGTTATTATTGTAATCGCTTTTCATAGCACATTTAAAAACTTCACCATTAAGACATGAACTACCAATTAATAAATCCGATCTGTGTGAATTTAAAAATGATTTAGTTGTGAAAGAATTATTACCCATATGATTAATATGAGCATCACTGATAATTTGATAGAGTTCTTTTACGCCTTTATCATTTTTAATTAAAGCTATAACATGATTTGCATCACGATAATTTCTTAAGAATGCTTGCGACATTTCAAGTTTTGTTAAATCTAGCAAATTCAAATTTTGGTTTTGCTTACAAATTGTATCACGCATATTAAGCCAGACTTCAGAAAGTACTTTAGCATCATAGTCAGCTCTATGTGCAGCATGCTTTTCAATATCGTTATTTTCACCTAAAAATTCTTCATTAGCATCGTCATCTTCTTCATCATGTGTTTCATATGGTACATTATAAAATTTACATAAAGAACCAAGTTTAAACCTTCTCTTTTCAGGGAAAAGATACCATGCAAGTTTTAAAGTATCAATTGCAGGACTTTTAAGCTCACCATAACCATTTCTCTTCATTGCTTCATTAAGATAACCATAGTCAAATTCAAGATTATGAGCAACCAAAATAGAATCACCAATAAATTTCAAAATTTCTGGTAAAGCCTCTTTAATGGTTGGTTTATCTTTTACCATTTCATTTGTAATATTAGTAATTTTTTGTATATTTTCTGGAATTGGTTCTTCAGGATTAATCAAAATATCAATTCTATCGGTCGCCATTCCATTAATAATTTTAACAGCACCAAATTCCATCATTTTGTTGAATCGACTATTTAAACCAGTAGTTTCGGTATCGAAACAAACAAAACTTGCATCTTTTAAAGCTAAATCAATAGGATTGATAGTAACATCAAATTTATCATTAATCATATAAAGTTCACTGCCATAGAGAACTTTTATATCCTGTTTTTTAGCGATTTCTTGAGCATTTGGAAAACCTTGGACATTTCCATGGTCTGTAATAGCGATTGCCTTGTGCCCCATATGTTTTGCAAGTTTTACATAATCTTCAAAGAAAGTAACACCATCAAAATCTGACATTTTTGTATGAAGATGTAATTCTACACGCTTTTCTTCTTCATCATCGCTTCGCATTTCTGTATCAGGCAATGAGAAAATATAATGAACCATAATGATTATATCATTACTAAACTTATCGATAGTCACTCTACCCTCAATACGAACATTACGACCAACTTTCAAATTAAATAGATCTTCTTTTTTAAGTGTTTTTTCGTTTGAAATAGCTGTGCAATAGATAGTGTCTCCATCATCAATTCCTATTTTAGCAATTGTTTTACCAGTTTTACTTTCTCGGAAATCAATTTCAAAAATACGCCCATTTATATCAACTGCTTCACTATTTGAATCAATTTGAATAATTTTATATGGTTGATAATCTCCTTTTTTAAAGAGATTTCTATTCTTTCTTTCTTGAATCATTCTTTCGTAGTTGTTCTTTAACTCGCTTTCGATTTCTTCTTCTGTAATTTTCTTTTCTTCCTCGAATTGCTCGTCTTTATTAGTTGGAACAAATACTTCAGACTTTTCTTCTGTTTGGACTTCTTTATTTTTTAAATTAATTTCAAAGTTATAAGAAATCAAAGATAAAAAATCTTTCAAATCTTTCAAATATTTTTCATTGAATTCTTTTTCATCATTTATCGAATTAAAAACAAAATTAATTGTTTTATCGTTTTCTTCAAGAGGAACAAATATTTCAAAGTTTTCTATTTTATGAGAACAATTAAAATACCAATCAGAAATTAATTCCTTTAATTCAGGACCGTAAATTGGACAATCATAAATAAAAATAATGTCGGCTTTATAGGTTGTAAGTGAATTTAAACCATTCATGAACTTTTCAACCAAGTAATATTTCCATGGCGTATCTTTTTCAAATGTTATTGTTAAATAGTTCTTATCGTATGATGATTTAATAATCTTATCAATTTTCATATCAAAATCACTTGTCTCTTCAATTCCAAGCGACTTTAAAAATCTTGATAATAAAGCAAAATCTTTATCTGATAAAACCATAATAATATGCTATCCCCTAAATAAATTAGAATAAATGGATAATATCTCTTATAAAAATAAATATTGCAAGTAAAAATAAGAGTCCTAATCCAACGTAAGAAACTATATTTTTAATTTTTGGAGGAAATTTCCAACGTGCAGTTTTTTCGTCACTTTTTTCTCCAATATTAACTTCCTTATTGCAATCTAAAACTTCTTTAGTATTTTTATCTGCTTTAACTTTATTTTTAGTTTTCTTAACAACATTAACAATACCTTCGACAATTGCAACTAAAATTGACCATCCGTCAAGCCCTGGGAATGGTAATAAATTAAATAAAGCAAGATTAACACTTATTACACCCCAAGAATTTAAGTAATAATAAAATGGATAATTTTGCAAAATTGTTGTGGTTTGTGTGAATATTGCGACAGGTCCACCAACTTGTTCCCAAGTTTCGGCACTGTAAAATAGTTTAGCGATAGTTTGACCAATTAAAGTTGTTGATTCTCCCCATTTTTGACTTGCAACCTTAAAACTATTCCATCCATTCCAATATGAATATGAATATATACCAAATCCTAATTTATCAAACTTTCCACTTTCTTTGTTGACTTTCAAATGTAAATAACAATCATTATTACTTAAGGTTTTGTCTTTCTCTCCATTTGAAGTTTGAATCTGTTTTATATTTAATTTAATTGGTTCAATTTCATGATCTTTATTTTCTTCAAAATTATAAACCTCAAAAGATTTATCTACATATGTTGGATAATAATAATCACCAACTTTTTCAGCTTTAACAATTTTAAATGCAAGGGAATAATCGAGATCATTTATACCGATATTATCAAAATTAAATACAAGAGCATAATCATAATCAACTCCTTTAATTTTAACTGGAGTTGTTGGATCATTTATTGTATAAATATTTTCGTTTTCCTCGCTAACATAAAGTTCTAAATAATATGAAGTTCCGGTTTTTCCATCTTTTTCGCTTGGATTTTCAAAAGTAAATAATTCATTACCATCTTCATCTTGCGTCAAAACTTTTTGTGAAGTATAAACACCCGAATTCGTTAAACCAAGTTGATTTATATAGTTATATGATTTCTGTTCAAAACATGAAGCTGAAACGAAGAAAATAAGCCATGCAAGAACAAAATTCATGAAAATTCCAGCAAAGAAGACAATTAATTTTTTCCATAAAGATAAATCGTCGATACTTCTCCCTTTTAATTCTGGCTTATCAGCAATCATTTCATTGTCTTCTTCGCCTAGCATTGCAACATATCCACCAAGAGGAACAACGCCAATTGAAAAGGTGGTTTCAGCCTTAGGATTTTTACGTTTAATAAATAATAATGTAGATTTTCGGTCAACATTTTCTTGTCTGCCTATTTTTATAACCTTATAACCAAAACCAATTGAAAAATCACTGCAATAAACATTAAAAGATTTGGCCGTTAAAAAATGACCAAATTCATGAATAGTAACAAGCACTCCAAGTGCTATAA
>CAVEUG010000072.1:0-14444 GCA_963618895.1 Slackia isoflavoniconvertens
TGTCTGGGTTAGCAACACCAAATTTATTAGCGCCATTACCCTGTAAAGCCTTGATTAGATTAATATTGAAACCATATTTAGTTGATTGAGCATTAGCATCACCTACCCCATTCATTGTTTCAGCCACAGTATCAATATTTGGTTTATAAACATTATTCATTTGATTTTTAACATCTTTCCAATAAGCGGCAACATAATTTGGCTTAAGTTTTAAATAATCATTATTAACAAACAATCCAGCTTGAGGAATAAAATCGAATTTTCCACCAGTAACTTCTTTTACCTTTTCATTTAGATTTAAATCAAAAGTGATTTTAATATCTGAAGAACTCTTTGCTGATGTTAAAGCAGGTTCGGCAATTAAAAAATAATCGTATTCAATGCCTTCAAAGATTCCTGCTTTTAAATATGCAGGCATTTTTGTATTGTCTTGTGCATAAGAAACCATTGTTGATCCATCATTGAATAAATCTGCATAACAAGCCTTAAAAGCCATATCTGGTGATTGACCTTTCATAAAAGTTAAGATTTTATCGCCTTTTTGTGGCTCTCTATTTAATGTTCTGCTAACTAAATGGAAATTTCCGGCAGTAAGCATTCCGAGATATGTATAACTAGCTGTTGATTCAATAGATTTATCACCTTCAGTATAACCATTTGTTAATTTCAAAGCTGATACTGAATCAAAAATAATATATTTGTAATTGCCAGCTTTCAATTGTACAGGTACATCAGTATTGTTACCCGCAATTTCAAAACCATTTTTATTTGCCACAGAATCATACACAGCAAGTAATGGGGCACCTTTTGGAGCAAAAGCTGAAAATTCTTCATCTCCTTCAGTGACTTTAACATTTTCAATTGATTTTGAAATTCCACTATTTTTTTCTGTAATAGTTAAAGTAACATCCCCTTCTTTCAAAGCTTCTACTTCACCACTATCTTTATTAACAGATAAAATAGTTTCATCACTTGATTTATAAGTAAAATATGTTTGCCCATTTGATGGAGTAATATTTTTAGCTACTAATTGATCTTTTTCGCCAGTCACAAAGTTTTTATCGCCATGATTTTTTAATGCTGCTTCAAAATCAGTAATAATAACATTATCTTCTGTTTTTGGACCACATGCAGTAAGTCCTAAACTTACTCCAGTTAAGCCTAAAATTACTGGAGCAACATTTAAATATAATTTGATTTTCTTTTTCATTTTTCATCCCTTCCAACAATTAAAATATTTCTTCAATAGGTTTTCCAATCATGGTTTTATCTTTTTCAAGATTGAAATTCTTAAGAACAGTTGCACCAATATCCGCAAATGAATCTCTTTCACCTAAATATTTCCCGTCTTTAAATAATGGAGAATAAATAAGTAATGGGACTTTTTCCCTTGTATGATCTGTTCCTTTATAGGTTGGATCGTTTCCATGATCTGCAGTAACCATAACTAAATCATCTTCTCTTAAAACTTTAAGCATTTCGCCTAATCTTGCATCAAATTCTTGAAGAGCGTTTCCATAACCTAATGGATTTCTTCTATGGCCAAATTCACTATCAAATTCAACCAAGTTGACAAAACAAAATCCATCTTTAAAACTATCTTTTTTAACTAAATCGATGGTTTTATCCATTCCGTCTTGATTTGAAATAGTATGAACAGTTTCAGTAACACCAACACCATTAAAAATATCATTAATTTTTCCAACACAACTAACGACATATCCGTTATTTTTTAAAATATCCATAGCGGTAATTCCACTTGGTGAAATTGTATAATCGTGTCGATTACTTGTACGTTTAAAGTTATCTTTATTAGTTCCAACATATGGTCTTGCAATAATTCTTCCAACAAACCATTCAGGCCTCATACAAAGCTTTCTAGCAATTTCACAGCATCTATAAAGTTCGTCTAAACCTGTTTTTTCTTCATGAGCAGCAATTTGTAGGACTGAATCGCTAGATGTATAAACAATTAAAGAATTGTCTCTCATTTGTTCTTCACCTAAAACTTTTAAGATTTCAGTTCCGCTTGAAGCATAATTTCCAATAATTTTGTGACCAGTTTCTTTTTCAAGTTCATCGATTAATTCTTTTGGAAAACCTGTATCAGTAAAAGTTTGAAAAGGTTTAATTGTTTTAATGCCCATCATTTCCCAATGACCAGTCATTGTGTCTTTACCATTACTAGCTTCGTTTAGTTTAATACTAAATGAACTTGGATGATCCACTACTTTACATCCTTTTATTTCATCAAGATCAGCAATTCCTAAACTATTTAAAACAGGAATATTAAGACCATTTGGCATCTTTTCACTAATATGACCAAATGTATTAGTTCCTAAATCATCAAATTTATCTGCATCACGGCCATGCCCAATTCCAGCACTATCCATTACTATAAGGAATATTCTTTTAAACTTCTTCATATTTATAACCTCCACGCCTATAAAATTATAGTTCACTTTTCTTTCCAAAACAAATCATACGCTTTATGCAAAGTTTTTTCTGATAAATGTGTATAAATTTGTGTAGTTTCTGCATTAGTATGTCCAAGCATTCTTTGAACTGTTCTAATATTTGCGCCATTTTCTAAAAGATGTGTTGCAAATGAATGTCTTAAAGTATGCGGAGAAATATCTTTTTCAATGCCAGCATCTATTGCATACTTTTTAATTTGCATGAAAAAATATTGTCTTGTTAAAGGTTTCCCTTTTAAATTAAGGAATACATAGTTTGAATTTTTGCTATTTGGAATTTTCTCTCTAACTTCAACAATATATTTTAAAAGATATTTAATAGCATAGTCATCAATAGGTATAATTCTTTCCTTTGCTCCCTTACCAAATATAGTTAATATTTTTTCTTGATAGTTAATTGACTTATTTTGTAAAGAAACAATTTCACTAACTCTTAAACCACACCCATACATCATTTCAAGCATGGCTTTATCACGAATACCACTAGCTTTTTCTAAATTTGGGGCTTCCAATAATTTATCCATTTCTTCTTCATTTAAAACCATAGGAATATGTTTTTCTTTTTTTGGCATTATAACTTCTCGAACCAAATTTTCTTTAATCCCCTCTCTTTCTAAAAAAATGTAAAAAGTTTTTATTGTTGAAACCCTTCTAGAAATTGAGGTAGATTTTAATTCATCAACACTTTGTTTGTAAATAAAGTTATCAATGTCTTCGCTTGTTAAATCTTCTGTATCCTTTATATAAGGAAAATATTTAAAGAAACAATTAAAATCTTCTTTATAATCATTCAAAGTACCCTTTAATAAACCTTTTTCAAATAAGGAATATTGTAAAAATCTTTCGATTGCGTCATTTATATTCATTATTTTTTCTCCAAATCACTAAGCCTCATAAATGTATTGGAATTTGTTTCTCGATTTAACTTTCCAATAAGTATTTTTGTTTGATCTTCTTTTTCGTTTTCTTCAAAGTTATCAAAAGTAAGTTGTTTTACTACATCATGCTTAACTTTTAAATTTTTAACAGTAAATCCTATTAATCTAATCAACCTTCCATCAAAAGATTTATAAAAAAGTTTAGATGTTTCTCTTAAAATAAAATCGATGTCATCAGTATATTCAGAAAATGATTTTGAGAATGAAGACACTTTAAAATTTGTATTTTCATAATCAGCATCCTTAAAACTAACAGTAATTGTTTTAGTTAAAAAACCTTTATTTTTCATATCTAAAATAACATTTTTAGAAATCTTTACTAAAAAATCATTTAGATATTGTCTATCATTAGTATCCGAAACCAATGTTCTACTAACACCAATAGATTTAGGCTCCCATGGTTTTGTGTCGATTATATCATTACTTTTTCCTTCAAGCTCTAAAATATAATGATCTTTCATGTTTCCAACAATATTTAAAACTTCTTGATCATCGTTCTTTAATTTTTCGTAGAATTGGCCTATTGTTTTGACACCAATATCTTCTAACTTTGGATAAGTTTTTTTGCCTATTCCAAAGAAATCTTTAATTGGCAATGGAAAAATAATGGATGGGATGTCGCGTTTTCTAATTATTGTTATTCCCATTGGTTTTTTAATATCACTTCCCATTTTTGCTAAAAACAAGGTGGAAGCAACGCCAATCGAACATTTTAGCTTTGTTTTGTTATACAAACCATTTTGTATATTTTCTAACATTTTATAAATATCTTTATTGCCAGAAGATAAAAAAGTATCGGTATAATCAACATAGCATTCATCTACAGATGTTTGTTCAATGATATTAGAAAATCTCTTTATATATGAGATAAATTCTTTAGACATTAATTCATAATATTTAAAATCTACGGATTTTATAATTAAACTTTTACACAACATTTTTGCTTGAAAAGTTGGCATTCCGCTATGTATACCATATTTTCTCGCTTCATACGATGCAGTCGAAACAATTCCACCTCTACCATCACCACCTACAATCAATGGTTTTCCTTCAAGAGATGGATCTTTTATACGTTCACAAGTAATAAAAAATTGGTTTAAATCTATGTGTAAAATGATTTTGCTACTCACAATATTATTTTAGATTAAAACCAATATTTATTAAAGCATTAATAAAGACATTAATATACTATAAATATACTATTTATCTACTATTCAATATATTTGGCAACTTTTTCTTTAGCTTCTGTTAATTCTTTTTCCAGTTCTTTAATTAACAGTTGAGCTTCTTCATACATTTTTAAAGTTTCATCAAGAGGAAGCTCGTTTGAGTCCATAACCGCCACTATTTCATCTAGTCTTTTCATTTTATTTTCAAATGTTTTCTTATTTTCTGTTTTAGCCATAATTATTTCTCCTTAACCTTAACTTTCACAGTTCCATCTATCATCTTTATTTTAAGTTCATCATTAATATTAACTTTCTTAATTGAATCAATTGCAACCCCATCTTTAAAAATTATTGAATACCCTTTAGCTAATAAATTATTAGGGTTAAATGCTTCTATCAATTTTTTAGAATTATCAATTTCTTTATTAAGAATAAGCAATTTATTAGAAAGACAGTTATCTAAATTTTGCTTAGTATTTTTTAGCTTTTCTTCGATTCCATCATATATATTCTTAATATTTGATAATGATGGTTTTGATTTAATAACTACAATCTTGTTTTCAAAATTATTAATTTTTTTATTAATGATTGAATTAAGCAAATTTTTTATTTGACTTAATTCATCAATTAATTCATTTTTATCAGGAACAGCTGCTTCAGCAGCACCAGTAGGTGTTGAAACATATTTATCAGCAACATAATCACATATTGAACGATTTATTTCATGCCCAACAGCACTAATGATAGGTATTTTACATTCATAAATAGTTTTAGCTAAATTTTCATCATCAAAAGGTGTTAAGTCTTCAACACTACCACCACCACGTCCGATTATTATAAGATCAGGAGAAGATTTTTCAGCATTTTTTAAATTCTTAATTAAATCTTTTGATGCTTCTAAACCTTGGACTAAACTATAAAATACGGTTACATCAACAAGTGGGTATCTTCTAAAAATATTAGTAACCATATCAGCACAAGCTGCACTATTTTTACCTGTAATAATTGCTATATTTTTTGGAAATTTAGGAATAGGTAATTTATGTTTTTCGTCGAAATACCCCTCTTTTTCAAGTTTCGCCTTTAATTGTTCTTTTTGTAATAAAATTGCGCCTTGTCCAAACAAATCTATCTTTTTAACGATAATTTGATATGTCCCATTAGGTGGATATGAAGAAATATTTCCATATAAAATAACGTCATCGCCATTCTTTGGTTCAAACGTGAGTGAATAAGTGTCATATTTGAACATTACTGCCTTGATAGCGCTATTTTCATCTTTTAACGAAAAATAAATATGTCCACTTCTATTTCTTCCTGTGTAGTTACTTATTTCGCCATGTAAAGCAATATTTTGTAAAGTTGGAGTGTTATCAAAAAGAAGCTTAATATAATTATTAAGCTCACTTACTGAAATAAATTTAATATTGCTTTGTTCGATCATATCAATGTTTTATCAAGGATGCCATTAACAAATTTATAATCATTTTCTTCACCATATTTCTTTGCTAATTTAACGGCAACGTTGATGATAATAGCTTTTTCTTTGTTATCGCAATAAAAATAATTGCTATAAGCAATAATAAGAATAGCTTGTATACAAGTATTCAATCTACTAAATTTCCAATTCTTAAGATTAGATGAAATGTTTTCAATAATCTCATTTTCATTTTTTAATGCTTTAATTAATACTTCTTTTAAGAAAAAATCACATTCTTCATAAGGAAGTCCAGATAAATCGCTGATTGTTTTTTGAACATCAATTGTTTCATTTATTTCTTGTTGAATTAAGAAGTCATACATAATTTGCATGGCTAATTCTTGGATCTTATTACGGGATCCATTATCTACTACATTTTCCATGAAATTATTCTCCTTCTTCAGATGTGATTTTAACATTGATTTCAAAAGGAACAACTTCACATATCATTAATAAATTACTATTAATATAATCTGTAATGCTCTTTTCAATATATTTAGCATCAATACTAGTTTTTTTAGTTACATAAAATTTATAAATAACTCTGTTAGAACGAATTGTAACATCTACATTATCACTAATCTTAAATCCTTTATCGTTCTTTTCACGAATATAACTAACAACATGTTGACCCAAAGTCACGAAAACATCTCTAGATATACCTAGATCACCTTGGCTTGTATAATGTTGTAAATAAACGTAACTTGGCATATTAATTAGTCCTTTCTATTACATTATTTTAGATGTTTTTCAATGTAACTGGCAACATCTTCTTTTGTAAATTTAAAATATTTAAATAAATCATCAGCTTTTCCTGAAGCGCCAAATTCATCTAAACCATAGTTGAATTTAGCATATTTACCCCAACCAAAGGTTGAAGACATTTCAAGAGAAACGCGTTTATTATAATCTTTTCCAAGAATTTTTTCTTTATAAGTTTCATCTTGCTTATCAAAAAGATACATTGATGGCATTGAAACCACTCTTACATCTTTTTCTTTTTCGCTAAGAGCATCTTTAACTCCTAATGCTAGACTAACCTCACTACCTGTAGCAATCAAAACAACATCTGGTTCTTTCTTCTTTGAATCACTAATAATGTATGCACCTTTTTTAACTCCATCATAGTTTGATGAATCCTTAATTAAAGGCAAACCTTGACGCGAAATAATTAAGCATGTTGGAGTACTTGTTGATTCTAAAGCAATTCTCCAAGCAGCGTAAGTTTCTTTTGCATCACATGGTCTAATAACATTGAGATTTGGAATCGCTCTCAAACCTGCTAATTGTTCGATTGGTTCATGAGTTGGACCATCTTCGCCAACTGCAACTGAATCATGTGAGAACAAGAATATTTGAGGTAAATTTTGTAAAGATGCCATTCTAATTGCATTTTTAGCATAATCGCTAAAAATCAAAAAACTGCCAACATAAGTTCTTAATCCGCCATGTAATAACATACCATTACTTGCAGCGCACATTAAGAATTCTCTGATACCCCAATTAATGTTTGTGCCACCACGTGTATTAGGAGTGTAATTTACACCACCTTCAAGTTTTGTCATGACACTTCCAGCAACATCTGCACTACCACCAACTAAATTTGGAAGTAATTTGTGGTAGAAATTTAGTACTTTTTGAGAGGTAATTCTAGTAGATTCTTTTTCAACTTCATTCATTGGTAAATGATCAGCATTCAAATATTCGTTAACATCATTTGTCGATAAATCAAATAATTTCTTATATGTATGAGCATCTTCTTTTTGAAGAATATGAAGAATTTCTTCATGCTTTTTATAAGCTTTTGTACCTCTTTCAATAAATGTATCTTTAAAAATCTTATAAACTTTATCAGGAACTGTAAATGGAGGATAATCAAATCCATAAACTTCTTTTGCATGTTTTCCATCTTCTTCACCTAATGGAGCGCCATGAACTTTTGAAGTACCTTCATTTTTGCTACCAAAACCAATAATTGTATTAAAAACAATAATGGTTGGATTGCTATTTATGAAACTTTTTGCCTTAATTAAGGCTTTTCTAATTTCTTTAACATCATTTCCATCTTTACATTGAACTACATTCCAACCACAAGCCTCAAAACGCATGGCTACATCTTCATTTTGAGATTGAGATAATGGTCCATCCAATGTAACGTTATTTTTATCATAAAGAAGAATTAATTTATTTAATTTTTGAAAACCAGCATATTGAATAGCTTCTTGACTAAGTCCTTCTTCAAGACATCCATCACCACATAAAACATATGTATAATGGTTATAAATTTTTTCATCATAAAGTTTACTAAGCATTGTTTCGGCCATAGCCATACCAACGCCTTGAGCAATGCCTTGCCCTAAAGGTCCACTTGTGGCCTCTACGCCTGGAGTATGATGAACTTCTGGATGACCAGGAGTTTTGCTTCCTAAAACTCTAAATTTCTTTAAATCATCAAGAGTTAAATCGTATCCTGAAAGATGCAACATTGTATAAAGAAGCATAGATACGTGACCGGCAGAAAGAACGAATCTATCACGATTAATCCAATCTGGGTGCTTTGGATCAGCAACTAAAAAATCTTTAAATAATTCATAAACTATTGGTGCACTACTTAAAGCCATTCCGGGATGACCAGACTTATTTAAGTTAATACAATCAATACATAAACTTCTAATCGTCGCAACGGCTAATTGATCAATATTTTTTGGATCATTAAGATTTTGTTTCTTCATTTATTTCTCCTCATCGGCTATTTTTAAGCCTAATTCCTTAAGTTGTTCTTCGCTTACTGGACGTGGAGCATTTGTCATTGGACAAACTGCACTCAAATTCTTTGGGAAGGCAATAACATCACGAATATTATCAGTTCCACTTAAAATCATTGTAAGCCTATCAAGACCAAATGCTAATCCGCCATGTGGAGGGGTTCCATATTTTAAAGCTTCAACGAACCAACCGAACTTTTTCTCGATATCTTCATCACTGACTCCTAAAACTTCAAATATGGTTTTTTGTAAGTCTTGATCGAATATTCTTAAAGTTCCGCCACCTGCTTCATATCCATTAATAACGATATCATAAGCATATGAATATACTTCTTCAGGATGTGTTTTTAATTTGTCTAAATCTTCATCACAAGGTCTAGTAAATGGATGGTGTTCAGCAACAATCTTTCCGTCTTCACTAACACCAAATAATGGGAATTTAGTAACCCAAAGTAAATCATATGTATTTGGTTTAATTAACCCTAACTTATAAGCCAATTCCTCTCTTAAAGCGCCTAATCCAAAATAAACATTCTTTTTATTGTTTCCAGCTGCAACAAAGATGACATCACCATCTTTTGCACCCATTTTTTCTTTAAGTTCATTAAGAACTTCAGGTGTGTAAAATTTTGATAAACTACTAGAAATCAACTGATTTTCGACTTTAAATACACCAAATGATTTCATATTAAACTTATTGGCAAGTAAATTATATTCATCAATTTTCTTTCTTGAAGTTTCAGCTGCAATACCATCAACCTTTATTGCACTAATAAATTTTGCATTTTTATAAACTTCAAATTCACCTTTTTCAAGAATGGATTTAACATCTTCAAGTAACATTCCGAATCTTGTATCTGGTTTATCACTACCATATTTTGAAACAGCTTCATCATAAGGCATTCTTCTTAAAGGTACCTGTACATCGAAGTTAATTGTTTCTTTGAAAATCTTTTTAAGCAAATTTTCGGCGATAGTTAAGATTTGATCTTCATTTAAAAATGACATTTCAAGATCAATTTGAGTGAAATCTGGTTGTCTATCAGCTCTTAAATCTTCATCTCTGAAACATTTTGCAATTTGGTAATATCTTTCAAAGCCAGAAACCATTAATAATTGTTTATATAACTGTGGAGATTGTGGTAATGCATAGAAACAACCATGATGTACTCTTGATGGTACAAGATATTCTTTAGCACCTTCTGGTGAAGAAAGGGTTAAAGTTGGTGTTTCAACTTCTAAGAAATCTAAAGAATCCAAGTATTCATGCACACATTTAACGATTTTTGCACGAATAAAGAATCTTTTTTGCATTACAAGTCTTCTTAAATCGAGATAACGATATTTCAAACGAACATCTTCTAAAGCGTCAGTATCATCAGCAACAATAATTGGAGGTTGAGCAGCAGTATTGATAATTTTAACTTCACTAGCAACAACTTCAATTTCACCAGTGGCTAAATTTTTATTTGGTTGATCTTTTTTAGTAACAACGCCATGTACTGAAATAACGTATTCATTACGAATATCAGGAACTTCGATATCGTCAGTTTTAATTGTTACTTGAACAATCCCCCATCTATCTCTTAAATCAATAAAAAGGAGACTACCAAGGTTTCTTCTTTTAGCAACCCATCCTAATATATCAACTTCTTTTCCTACATCACTAAGACGTAATTCGCCACAATGGTGGCTTCTTTTATATTCTTCCATATTTAATTCCTCTTGCAATTTTTATTCGTGATGATGATGTTCTTCTTCATCTTCGCCAAACAATTCATCTATTTTTTCTAAAAGTTCATCATTTTTAACAGTAATTTGTTCTTGTGAAACCAAATTCTTAAGTTGAACTTGTTTATTTTTAACTTCATCTTCGCCAATCAATATTGCATATAAAGCTTCTCTTCTTTCAGCTTTTTTAAACATTGCTCCAACACCTTTATGTTCTAAACAAACATCAGTCGAATAACCTTGAAGTCTTAAATACATCGAAAGACTTAAAGCATCTTTAATACAATCATCACCAATTGGCATTACATAGAAATCAAGCGGTACGTCAGTAATTTCTTCTGGGAATAAGTGATCATCTTCCATTAAAAGTACAAGTCTTTCAATACCAAATGCAAACCCAATACCCTGTAGTTCAGGACCACCACATTCTTTTACAAGATTGTTATAGTGACCTCCACCACCTAAAGCACCATATTCTTTACCCTCGCTTGAAGTATAGTGATATTCAAATACAACGCCTGAATAATAATCTAATCCTCTAACAAGATTATGATCAATTTCATAATCAATTTCATTTTCCTTTAAGAAATTTTGAATAATTTCAAATGACTTTTTGCTTTCTTCTGAATAATATTCATCGATTGAAGGCGCGTTTTTGTTAATTTCAATATCATGTTCAACTTTGCAATCTAAAATTCTTAAAACATTTAATTTATAACGTTCTTTGCAATCTTCACACATTTCATCAAGATGCTTTCCATAATATTCTCTTAAAGCATTTTGATAATTTTCTCTAGTTTCTTTATCTCCTAAAGAATTAATTTTTAATTTAACATTTTTAAAACCAAGAAGTTTTAAACAATAATAACCTAATAAAATAACTTCAATATCTTGATAAACAGTTGTTACACCAACACTTTCAACACCAAATTGATTGAATTGTCTATAACGACCTTGTTGTGGTCTTTCATATCTAAAACATGGACCAACATAATATGCTTTAACTGGAAAATCTTGCATAGCAAAAACTTTGTTCATAACCATAGAACGCATGATTCCAGCTGTAATTTCTGGCCTTAACGTAATTGAACGACCCCCTTTATCTTCAAAGGTATACATTTCTTTTCTCACAATATCGCTACTTTCACCAGTTGATCTTAAAAATAATTCGCTATATTCCATAATTGGAGTACGAAATTCTTTAAAATTATATGTTTCAGCAACTTTTGAAAGTAATTCTTCAACATAACTATATTTTGAAGCATCTTTTAAAATTATATCGTGAGTCCCTTTAACAATATTAAACATAACAAAAAACCTCTCCGCTTAATTATAAATAATTAAGCGAAAATAATAAAGTAAATAGAACGAAAATTAATGAATTACACGTTTAATTTCATAAACACTACTGATATTTTTTAAAGCTTGGAAAATTGAATTTAACATATTTATATCAGTTACATAAATCTGACATGAAATAGTAACTGTATCAGTATCTTGATGCATTTTTGCACTAAATTCAGTAATTTTAATCTTAAAAGTTGATAAACAATTCATAATATCAGCAACTAGATTATTTCTATCATTACACTCAATAATTAAATCTACTGGATAAGTACCAGTAAGATTATGTTTCCAATAAACATCTATTAATCGAGCTTTTTCGCCTTTAATGTTTGGACAATCTCTTCTATGAACAGTTACACCCATACCTTTTGTTATATAACCAACAATATTATCACCAGGAATTGGTGTGCAACAATTTCCTAAATTAATTTTGACACCTTCACCGTTTTCAATATATACAGGAGAATCAGAATCACCTATCGATTCTTTTCTGCTAATAACAACTTCTTTCTTAATTTTCTTTTTAATTCCAATAAAATCTAAAATTGCACTAGGGGTTGGATTTTTCTTGCTTATATTAAAGAAAAGGTCATCAATAGTAGAACAATGGTAATTATTTAGTACATTTGGAGTATCTAATAATTCGTTGATTTTATCAGAATCAGCTCCTCTTTCTTTAAATGCGGCGACACATAATTCTTTACCTTTCGCTATCGCAGAACTTCTTAAATCTATATTTTGTTTTTGCAAAAACTTTTTAATATGCGATTTTGCTGAACTAGTTTTCACAAAATCTAACCAATCTTGATTTGGACCAGGAGATGTCTTGCTTGTTTTAATCTCGACTACATCACCGGTTTTTAAGATCGTGCTTAATGGAACCATTATATTATTGACAGTAGCCCCAACTGCACTATCACCAACTTTTGTATGAATCTTATACGCCATATCAAGTGGTGTGGATCCGGCTGGCAAATCAATAACTTTACCTTTGGGTGTGAATACAAAAATATTTGCATCAAAAATATCTTTTGATAAGTTATCCAAATATTCTTGCGCATTTGCATCAGTGTTTTCATTTGAAATAGAAACAAAATCTCTGAACCAATGCAATTTTTCTTCAATATCATGTTGTTCTGCTTTTGGATCGTAATGTTCCCCTTCTTTATATCTCCAATGCGCAGCAACACCTGTTTCAGCGATTTCATCCATTTCTTTAGTTCTAATTTGAACTTCAAAAATATTTCCATCACCAGAAATAATTGTAGTATGTAAAGATTGATACATATTACTTTTTGGAACTGCGATATAGTCCTTAAATCTACCAGGTAATGGACGATATTCTTGATGAATAAGTCCGAGCAATTCGTAACAATGCAAAGTTGTATCGGTAATAATTCTTAATGCTAAAACATCATAAATTTCATCAAATTTACGCCCTTTAATATACATTTTCTTATATAAGGAATAGATTGATTTAATTCTTGCTTCAATATCGAATGGAATATTTGCATTGAACGCAATATCGCCCAGTTTCTTTTTAAAGTTATTTAAAGCTTTTCCTCTTTCCTTGACTCTCTTACTAACAAGATCATTAATTTCGTTATATACATCAGGTTTTAAGACTTTCAATGACAAATCTTCAAGTTCGCTTTCTACTCTATAAATACCTAAACGATGAGCAATAGGAGCAAAAACTTCTAAAGTTTCATTTGCTAAAGCTTCTTGCCTATTAGGCGCCAATGATGAAATAGTACGCATATTATGCAATCTATCAGCAAGTTTAATAATAATAACACGAACGTCTTTTGCCATCCCTAAAAAGATCTTACGATGATCTTCAGCTTCAAATTCTTCTTGTGTTCTATGGGATAATTTGAGTCTTTGAATTTTTGTTAATGAATCAACAATTTTTGCGCAATCTGAGCCAAACATTTCCTTAATATCATCTACAGTTGTATCAGTATCTTCAACTACATCATGTAAAAATGCAGCTTCAATTGTAACAGGACCAGCTTGAAGTTGTGCACAAATATAAGCAACTTCAATAAGGTGCTGAACATAAGGTTCACCACTCTTTCTAAAAATTCCTGCATGCTTCATGCATGCAAAATCATAGGCCTTCTTAATTGCTTCTTGATCTGCTTCATTATGAATGTAAAGATAAGACATTTCTTTAACATCCTCATATGTATGCATTGGATACCCACCATTAGGCACTAATTTAATATCTTGAACTCTTTTTTCTTCCATAAACTATATTCTACTCTTTAAATATTTTTAGAAAATGATAAAACTTTAAATTGAGCACTTATTTGTCCGTTAAAACAATTTAAATCTAATTCTCCAACAAGATTTATAAATTCAGAATCATAAATAGATTTATCATAATTAAAATAAACGATTGTTGCATTTGGATTAAATTTTGTATAGATATGTTCACCGCTTTTACTAGTTTTTAAGAAACTACTTTTTAAGCCTTTAATGATAAATTTGGGAGTTTCAAAATCATAACCAAAAGGTGCAATCTTATATAA
>CAVEUG010000073.1:0-19157 GCA_963618895.1 Slackia isoflavoniconvertens
TAGAAAATAGACTTTAAAACTAGCATAATATTAAAGATGAAAAATAAATTTAAGAAAGAAAACATATGTGGAACTTGCGTGGATTTATCTAGCGAAGGTAAAGGTATCATTAAAAAAGACGACAAAATTATTTTTGTCGATGGACTTTTTATTGGCGAAGAAGCAGAAGTAGAACTTCAATATAAAAGAGCGCAAGTCTATTATGGAAAAATAAAGAAAATAAATAAAATTTCGCAATATAGAGTGCAGCCAAAATGTAAAGTTTGTACTGCTTGTGGTGGATGCCAATTTCAACAATTGACTTACGAAGAACAATTAAGATATAAAAAACACAAAGTCGGGGAAGCTTTAATTAGAATTGGCCACCTAAAAGTCAAAGTTAATGATTGTGTTGGAATGGACAACCCATATAATTATCGAAATAAAATACAAGTTCCTTTTGGATATGATAAAAGAGGTCGAATTGTATATGGTTTTTATAGAGAAAATAGTCATGAAATAATCTCAATTGATTCATGCGAGATTGAAGATTTAAGAAGCAGAAATATTCTTAAATCCATTAAGGAATTAATGCCAAAATACAATTTAAAGCCATATGATGAAGATAGATTAAGTGGTGATTTAAGGCATGTATTAATTAGGACTTCATATTATAAAAAAGAAGTAATGGTTGTTTTAGTTATGACTAATGAATTGTTTCCTGGAAGAAATAATTTTATAAAAGATTTAGTTAAAAGATGCCCTGAAATAACGACCATTGTTTTAAATGTAAACAAAAGGAAAACTGATGTAATATTAGGGGAGAAAGAAGTTATATTATATGGAAGTGGATTTATTATTGATAAATTATGTGATTTGTCATTTAGAATTTCGCCAAAATCTTTTTATCAAATAAATCCTGTTCAATGTGAAAAACTATATCATTTAGCGATTGAAAATGCAAAAATTACAAATAACGATACTGTTTTAGATGCTTATTGTGGAATAGGGACAATTGGTTTGGTTGCAAGTAAATCTGCTAAGAAAGTTTTGGGTGTTGAAATAGTAAAAGAAGCAATTATTGATGCAAAAAATAATGCAAAAGCAAATAAAATTAACAATGTTGAATTTGTTTGTGATGATGCAAGTAAATATATGCTAGATTTAGCTTCTAAAAAACAGCATATTGATGTTGTTTTAATGGATCCTCCAAGAAAAGGGAGCGACAATATTTTCTTAAATTCACTTATGACTTTAGCCCCATCAAGAGTGGTTTATGTTTCATGCAATCCTTCAACTCTAGCTAGAGATCTTGAGATTCTAAATAAAGACTATGTAATATTAAATGTTCAACCAGTTGATATGTTTCCATTTACCGCTCATGTTGAGACTGTTGCTTTGTTGCAACGAAAAAAGGGACAAAATTGTTAAAATATAACTGAAAATTATTTGAAACATTCATAAGAATTAAGTATTTTTGTGTAACAGTGTTATAAATAGGTTTTTTGCTTGCAAATGCTTGCATTTGTCAGAGTTCCATTTTATTCTATATAAAAAGGAGAATTATTTTATGGCAAATACAACCGCAGTATATGCTCGAATAGATTCTGATCTAAAAAAAGATGCTGAAAGTATTCTATCTCAACTTGGCATTACACCAACAAGCGCTATTCAAATGCTTTATAGTCAAATTGTATTAACTAAAGGACTTCCTTTTGATTTACATCTTCCTGATGCAAAACCAGTATCAATCGGAGATATGAATAGAACTGAATTAGATGTTGAATTAAACAAAGGAATAGAGTCTTTAAAGACGGGTAAAAGTTATACATTAGATGAGGTTGATGCAATATTATCAAAGGATTTTAAAATATGAGCGAATCATTTAGTGTGGTTTACTCTCCTGAAGCAGTTAATGATTTACGTGAAATTTATACTTATATTGCGAATAAATTATTGGTTCCAAAGACTGCTGAAGGCCAAATAAACAGAATTAGAGATATTATCCGGTCGCTTCATTTTATGCCTCTTAGATATCCTATAGTTGATTAGGAACCTTGGAAAAGCCTTGAAATGCATAAAGTTCCTATTGATAATTTCATTGTGTTTTATATTGTTTCGAATGAGAAACATCTCGTGACAATCGTTAGGATTCTGTATGGTGGTCGTGATATCGAAAATATAGTATTTGATGAAAAGTAAAGAGTTAATAGAAAAGAGGCAACATAATTAATTATTTTGCATTCATTAATCTAAATTTGCTTGGTGTAATATTACATTTCTTTTTGAAAACTTTGGTGAAATAATTATTATCTTCATAACCGACTAAACTTGAAATTTCGGCAATAGATAATAAATTATCTTTTAGCATTTCTTTTGCTTTCATAATTCTAATATCTTCAAGATAATTATTAATTGTTTTATTAGTTTCTTTTTTAAAGACATGCAAAAGATAATATTCGCTAATATTAAATTTTTTAGCTATTTCACTACTTTTAAAGTTTTGATTAAAGTGAACATACAAATAATCACAAACGTTTTTAACAAGTGGAGAGTTATATTTTGTGTTTAATAAATAATTTCTAACTTCACTTGTAATTTCAATGGCCATTGATGCAATAGTTTTTATTTGCTCAATTGTTGATGAAGAAAGCATTATTTGCGTATATTTAGAAACAATTCTATCAATAATAGGAACAGGTAATCCTGATCTTTCGGCTGATTTTCTAATCAATGTTCTATATGAAGCCATAGCAGCCTGTGGGTTAGTTGTATAGAAATCAATTAAGTATTCTTCTTTTGCAACGTTTGCTATATTTTCTAAAGATAATTTAATTTCCTCAACTTGACCGTGTTCAACTTGATATAACAAAGAATTTTCAATTTCATATTTATCATAAATTGCTTTTTCGGTAAGATTGCTTTCTCTATATTCTCTTTCAATTGGCTTGTTTATTTTGTAATTATTTATCTTTTGATATGTATATGGATAAAATTTATTGTCATTAAGTGATTTTAAAATACTGTTGATAATATTTTCTAAATAATATGAGTCAATAACAGGCAAACCAAAATATTGAAATTTTAATGAATCAATTAATGATGGTGGAATTTTATTTATTGAACCTATTTTTTCGATTTCTAATTCACCAATGAAATTTTTTAGATATGGTCCAACATTTATATAATTGTTTTCTTGCTTAGTTATCTACTAATTCGTAGTATTTTTTGATTTCTACAGATGGCAAAAATATTTTTAGTTGTTCATAAGTTAAATCGATAGAAAACTGGTTATAGTTTTCCTCGTCTTCAAAATCTTTTAGGTTCTCAAGGTTTTGATCTACTACGAAAACATCTACACCCAAAACATTCCTTATTAAATTGGCTAAAATAGTAATCATAGAAAAATTATAGCAATATTTTACTATTTTAAAACAGTTTATTTCTAAGAGATTTTTATTTTTTCCTTTAGTATTGAAACAAATAAAAAAACAAATATTATTTAAGGAGATTTTTATGGCAGAAAATGTTCAACAAAACCCTTATAGAAAGGCTAAGACTTGGCATGTTGCGTTAGGTTCAATGACTGGCGTAATTCAAATGGCGTTCTATGTCTTATTAGGGTATGCTGCGTACATAGGTAACTTAGGTTATGCTATCGCAACAGGAGTCGTCGGTGTTCTTATTACATTATCACGTGTATTCGATAGTGTCACAGACCCAATCATCGCATTATTTATTGAAAAGTTTAAATCAAAATTTGGTAAGATGCGTTTCTTTTTAGTATTGGGTTGGTTAATAATGGCTATTGCTACAACATTAATGTGTAACGTTTTTGCTGGAAATTTTTCATTTTCAGATGAAGCTCAACAATTATCCAGCCCATTAGGCATTACAGTTTTTATCTTAATTTATGCTTTATATATTATTGGATATACTTTTGTAAGCTGTACTGGTAATATGACTGGAAATATTATTACAAATGATCCAAAACAAAGACCAATGTTAGGCGTCTGGCAAACAATTTATTCATATCTTTCACCTATGATCGTTTCAATGGTGATTATTACTGCAATATTACCAAAGTTTGGTATTGCAACTGTTTTACCAAATGGATCAACAGATTACCAATGGACCAACGAAGTTTTCTTCTATTCCAACTTCATTGTTGTTGGTGTTTCATTTATAGCTTTAGTTTTAACTTGTATTGGCTTAACTCCATACGATAAACCTGAAAATTTTGAAGGTATTAAAAAATCAAAAGTTTCATTTAAAGATATGTGGTTATTAGTAAAAGATAATAAGGAATTCCAAAGATATCTAGTTGCTGCAACAAGTGATAAACTTGCTCAAACAGTTTCATCTCAATCAGTTATTTCAACATTATTATTTAGTGTCTTGTTAGGAAGTATGGTTGGTTCTGCTATTATTTCGGTTATTGCAATGCTTCCAAGTATTATCTTTGCATTTATTGGTGCAAAACTTGCTGGTAAACAAGGAAACAGAAAAGTCATGATTGTTTGGTCATGGGCATGTATTGCTTGGAACGTATTATTTGCTTTATTTGTATTGTTTGTCCCTGAAAAGAGCGCAGGAAGTATAGGTTTACCATTAATTTTATTCTTCGTCTTGATGCTTGGGAATAATGCTTTAAAGATGGTTGTTAGTGCTGCAACTGGCGCTATGAGAATGGATGTTGTTGATTATGAACTTGAAAGATCTGGAAAATATTTACCAGCTACAGTATCAGCTGTCTATTCATTTATTGATAAATTAATTAGTTCAGTTGCTCCAATGTTTGCTACATTATTAATTGGTATTGTTGGTTATACTGGATCAAAGATTCCTCAAGCAGGAGATCCTCTTACAATCGGAATCAGAATTATCATTGCTATTTTATATTGTGGTTTACCAATTATTGGTTGGTTATTAAACGTACTCGCTATGAGAAAATTCTCATTAACCAAAGAAAGAATGGTTCAAGTCCAAGAGAATATTGCCGAACTTAAAATTGAAGCAACAAAAGACAGTGGATTAGACGAGAAGAAGGAAGAGCCACAAGTGAATAAAGATGCTCGAGAAGAAGAAAAAGTCACGAGCGAGAATGAAAAAGAAGAAAATAAATAACTAAAAATGTGAGGGTTCATACCCTCACTTTTAGGAGGGGTTATGAGAAGAATAATTAATATTAATAATGAATGGTTTTTTACTAAAACTATTAGTTTTCCACAAAAAGTGAATCCATCAACGATGGAACAAGTTACGATTCCTCATACATGGAATAATATAGACGGCGCTGATGGTGGCGGAGATTATTATCGTGGAGAATGTATTTACTACAAAAATTTAGGAAAGTTAGAAAACAAAGATAAAGAAATCTACCTTGAATTTAATGGCGCAAATATGGTTTTAACTGCATTTTTGAATAACCATTTAATAGGATCACATAAAGGTGGATATTCAAGATTTAGATTTAATATTTCAAAGTATATTGAGAATGACAAAGATAATATTTTAGTTTGCTATGTAGATAATAGTTATAGTAGAGAAGTTTATCCTCAAGTAGCTGATTTTACTTTTTATGGTGGAATTTATCGTGATGTAAATCTTATTGAAGTTGATAAATCACATTTTGATTTAGATTATTTTGGTGGAAATGGTTTAAAAATAACACCAAATGTTAATGGCGTTGTCAAAGTTGAACTTTATTGCTCTAATTCAAATAATTTACCAATTGAGGTCGAAATTTTTGATGAAGAAAATCATATTGTAGGATTACAAAAAACAATTATTAATAATAATTATGTTTCTTTGGAATTTAAAGTTCTAAATCCTGTTTTATGGAATGGTTTGAATGATGCACATTTATATAAAGTTGTAGCAAGACTTCCAAATGATGAGGTTGAAGATAATTTTGGATTTAGAAGTTTTAGAGTTGATTCAGAAAAAGGATTTTTCTTAAACGATAAAGCATACAATTTAATTGGAGTAAGCCGACATCAAGATAGAGAAGGCGTAGGGTACGCCTTAACAAAAGATATGCATAAAGAAGATATGGATATCATTAAAGAAATGGGCGCAACTACAATTAGATTGGCTCATTATCAGCATGATCAATATATTTATGAATTAGCTGATAAATATGGTTTTGTTGTATGGGCAGAAATTCCATATATTAGCGAACATATGGAAGAAGCTTGTAAAAATACCGAGTCACAATTAATGGAATTAATTGTTCAAAATTATAATCACCCATCGATTTTTGTTTGGGGATTAAGTAATGAAATTACAGTTTCTGGAGGAGTGTCCGAAAATTTAATAGAAAATCATAAAAGATTAAATGATCTTGCTCATTCGCTTGATAAAACAAGACCTACAACAATTGCTAATTTATTCATGCTTGAAACAAATTCTCCTCTTGTTAGTCTTCCCGACTTAAGGAGTTACAATTTGTATTATGGATGGTATGTTGGCGAAAAAGAAGAGAATGATGCTTGGTTTGATAAGTTTCATAAAGACTATCCAAATCTTGCGATAGGTTTAAGTGAATTCGGTGTTGATGCAAATATTGAATATCAATCAAAAGAGCCAATTAAAGGAGATTATTCAGAAACATATCAAGCTTTATATCATGAGCATATGGTTAAAATGAGACTTGAAAGACCATATATTTGGGCAATGCATGTATGGAATATGTTTGATTTTGCCGCGGATTCTAGAGATGAAGGCGGTAAAAAAGGTTTGAACCAAAAAGGACTTGTTACTTTCGATAGGAAAACTAAAAAAGATGCATTTTATGTTTATAAAGCCTATTTAAGTAAAGAACCATTTATCCATTTGGCAGGTAAGAGATATATTGAAAGAAGTGGCGAAAGTACTTCAATTAAGGTTTACACAAATTTAGAAGAAGTGTCGTTATTTGTTGATAACAAATTAATTGCAAAACAAAAAGGAAAAGCTGTATTTTCTTTTGAAATACCTTTAGAAAAAGATCTTCATATTAAAGTAATATCTGGTAATTATGAAGATGAAATGGATATTAAAAAAGTAAATAAAGAAAATGAAAAATATAGTTGTGAAAATAAGGCTACTTTAGTAAATTGGTTTGAAGAATCAAAAGAATTAAAGGAAGGCTATTTTTCTACAAAAGATAAAGTAAAAGATATTAAAGCACACCCAATTGCCGGACCAATTTATCAAAAAATGATGAGTGAGGCAATGAAGAGTTTTGGGGATGTTTCAAAGAAGGTTGAAATCCCTAAAGAAATGCAAGAAAAAATGGATAATATGTCTTTAGAAGATAATTTTAAAATGGCTGGGCATTTAGTTAAACCCGAAATGGTTAAGCAAATTAATAAGATATTGCAAGGGATTAAAAAGTAATTATGAAAAAAGCTATACAACAAATGATGATAGGACCATTATGTAAAAAATACGGGGAGACTTTAACTTTGTTAAGAGAATTAAAAAATATTGGATACGATGCAATCGAATTAAATTCATACATGATACACAAAACTCCATTCTTGGTTCGTATCTTAACAAAAGCTGCTGGTATGCCTAGCGGTAACGCTGGTAAACTTGATTGGCACAATTTAATTAAAGAATCTGGTTTAGAAGTTGCAAGTTTACATACTGATCTTGGTTCACTTGAAAGGGAAACCGAAAAAGTAATAAATGAAGCTAAGTCTTTTAATACAAAATTTCTAGTAATAACTGGAATGTATAGATTTGATTATTCAAGTATTAGTGAGTTAGAAAATCTTGTAAAAAGACTAAATGATGTTGGAAAAAAGGTTAGTGAAAGCGGATTAATGCTTTTATACCATAATCACAATGTCGAATTCAAAAGATTGGCGGATGGAAATTTCGTATATGACTATTTGATTAGCAATCTTGATGAAAAATACGTTAATTTTGAATTAGATACATATTGGGCTTGTGAAGCGGGTGTGGATGTCTATTCTTTAAGTGAGAAGTTGGGCAAAAGGATGAAATTGCATCATATCAATGATAGAGGCTTTAAAAATAAAGGGCCATATATGACTCCAATTTTAAAAAGTGATTCAATGGAACTTGGAACAGGAACAATGAATCTTGAAGCATTATTAAAAACCGATAAGGAAAATGGTGTTGAATATGTTGTCTTAGAAACACACAAGAATTTCATTGATAATTCACGAATGAAATCTATAAAAATAAGTGGAGATTTTTTAAATAAGCATTTATAAGGAATAATAATTATGGAATTTAATGAGTTAAAAAAACATCTAGTATATTTAGATAAAGAATATGTAGAAGGTGATGTTTATAAGTTAATTGAAAACATTAATCTTTCTAAGGCGGTTTTAAATGCAAAATTATTGATAACTGGTTTTGGAATGTACGATGTATATTTAAATTCTAAAAAAGTTGGGAAACAATTATTTAAACCTGGATTTACTTATTATAAGAAAAGAGTTCTTTATCAAGAATATGATGTAAAAGATTTATTAAAGAAAAATAATTTACTAGAAATTTATGTTGGTCAAGGTTGGTATTCAGGTCGATTTTATTGTGAAAATACTACTCAAAACTTTGGTTCTTTACCAAGTATTTCATATAGTTTAGAAATAGAATATGTTGATGGAACAAAAGAAAATTACTTTTCATATGATGGAATGAAGGCATATGTAAGTGAATATAACTATGCTGGAGAATATGATGGTGAAATAATTGATTATTCTAAATCAGATTTAAATAAAGAATGTGGCAAACTAAAAGCTTTAGAGTTTCCAAAAGACGTTAAAATCGAGAAGACTTTAACTGAGGTTAGGATTCAAGAAGAAGTAAGCATTAAAAACGTTTATCAACACGATGATTATACAATCGTAGATTTCGGTCAAAATTTCGCAGGTATAGTTTCTATAAACTCAGATTTAATAGAAAAAGGACAAGAAATTACTATTAGACATGGCGAAATTTTGAATAAAGATGGATCTTTATATACAACTAATTTAAGAAAAGCTAAAGCAACATTAGTGTATAAAAAGGGAAAAGAAAAAGGATGGTATTCTCCTAGATTTACATATATGGGATTCCGTTATATTGAAATTAAAGGGGTTAAATATAAGGAAAACCTACTGAAAGCTCATTCAATTTACACAAATATGGAACGTCTAGGAGAGTTCCGCTGTGAAAATGAGCTTGTTAACAAACTTTATGATAACTTAAATAGAAGTCAAAAGAGCAACTATGTTGAAGTGCCAACTGATTGTCCTCAAAGAGATGAAAGAATGGGGTATACAGGAGATGGGCATGTCTTTGCTTTAACTGGAACATATAATTATGATACTTTAGATTTTTGGAAAAATTTCTTTAATGATTTAAGGCTACAACAAATCGATAATGGTGATGGAAATGTTTCTGCATATTTGCCTCATCCAAATCCAAAACCAGTTGGATTTATAACTATGCAAGGTTGGGGAAACGCAGTAAGTATTATTCCAGAAATTATATATAAACAATATGGTGATTTAGATTTCTTTAAAGATCAATACGAAGCAATGAAAGATTATATTGATTTAGAAATTGCTAAAGCTGGTAAAAAATATTTATGGAAGTCTGTTTCTTTAGGGGACTGGCTATCTTTAAGAAAGGGTATCGCATGGCAAGCAATGAATAACCATCCGGTTTCAAATTCATTCTTTGTTAATGACTTAAGAATATTCTTAGACCTTTTGAAATTAATGAATAAAGAAGACGAATATAAACATTATGAAGAAATCTATAATAAAGTTAAAAAAGCATATATAAAAGCGTTTATTAATACCAAAACTGGCAAGGTTAAAAAAGATTATCAAGGAAATTATGTTTTAATTTTAAAACATGTATTAAATCAAAATAGTCATGAAGAACTTAGAAAATTGGTTCAAAAAAGATTTGTAGAAAACGTAAGGAAATATGGTTTAGATACTGGTTTTTACGCAACTGAACATCTTCTTCCAATGCTAGTAGAAGCAGGCGAAACTAAACTGGCTTATGATGTATTATTGAGTGAAAAATGCCCAGGTTGGATGTATCAAATTAATAAAGGTGCTACATCAATTTGGGAAAGATGGGACTCATTAAAAGAAGATGGTTTTGTTAATGAGTCACAAAATAACGGAGATAATATGGTTTCATTCAACCATTATTCATTCGGTGCAGTCGGCGAATTTTATTATCAATATATTTTAGGTATTAAACCTCTTGAGCCAGGATATACAAAAATAAAAATTGAACCTTATATTGATAAGAGGCTTGGAAACGTAAGTGGAAGTTATAAATCTCGTGCTGGTCTTATAAAAGTCAGTTATGAATATTTAGAAAACAATAAAATTAAATTTAATATCGAAGTTCCTTCAAAATCAGTAGTCAAGTTGCCTAATAAGGAAGGCGAAATTGTTGAAAAAGGAAAATATGAATATATAGTTTAGGAGAAAATTATGGGTAAATATTTTTGTAATCCTTTAAACATACCTTATAAATATCAATTTAATAAGGATCCTAGAAAAGAAAGGATTTCTATCTGTAGAGAAGGCGCAGACCCTACGATTATATTTTTTAAGGGAGCGTATTATATTTTCGCTAGTATGTCTTTAGGGGTTTATGTTTCTGAAGATTTAACAAATTGGGAATATAAAAAACTTCCTATAAATTTACCTTTATACGATTATGCACCTGATGCCAGAGTTAAAGATGGGTATGTATATTTTTGTGCCTCTAGCAAAGAACATGATTGCCATAGGTTTAAAACAAAAGATGTAATTAATGGTCCTTATGAAGAGATTAAAGAAAAAACAAGGTATTGGGATCCAAATTTGTTTTTTGATGATGATGGAAAAGTTTATTTTTACCACGGGTGCACAAATACGGATCCTATATATGGGGTAGAACTTGACAATAAAACGTTAATAAAAAAAGGGGAAGAAGTCGGATTAATTTTTGGCAATCCATATGAAAAAGGATTTGAAAGAATAGGTTTCAATAACTCAATTTATCCAGCAACTGAGCAAGAAATTGAAGAAAAATATAAAGCATTTATGAAAAAATCGAAAATTCCTTCATTTCTTATACCAAAAAAATATAAACCCTTAATTAAGGGAATGTTTAAAGATACACCTTATATCGAAGGCGCTTGGATGGATAAATTTAATGGCCAATATTATTTACAATACGGAACACCAGGCACTCAATATAATACCTATTGCGATGCTGTTTATGTTAGTGATAACCCATTAAAAGATTTTAAACTTCAAGATAATAATCCATTTTCATATAAGCCTGGTGGTTTTATTAACGGAGCTGGTCATGGCTCAAATGTTATAGATAATGAAAATGCTTTGTGGCATGTATCAACAATGTCTATTTCTGTAATCCATAATTTTGAAAGAAGAATAGGTTTATTTAAAGCTGGAATTGATGAAGATGGAGAATTATTTTGTAATCAAAATTTCGGTGATTATCCATATAATATTGATGATTTAAGAAAAGATCCTTGGAGCCTTCCAAAATGGAATTTGCTTTCCTATCATAAAAAAGTTAAAGCAAGTTCATATTTTGAAAATAATATTCCAGAAAATATTGTGGATGAGAATATTAAAACAATATGGCAAGCAAATGGAATTAAAAATGAATGGGCTGAAGTTGATTTAGGACGCTCAATGGATGTTAGAGCGATTCAAGTTAATTTTGGGGATGGAATTATTAACATAAAAGTCCCTGGAAAGATTAGAGGAACGACTCAAGCACGATATATTGAAGAACGAGATTTAAAAACTAGATATATCATCGAAGGTTCAGAAGATGGGATTAATTATTTCATAATCGAAAATAAGGAAAATGTAGATACTGATTTAACACACGATCTAATTATTAGAGAAAACGGAATTAAAGTGAGATATATTAGACTTAAGATTATAGAAGTTCCTTATGAACAAAAACCTGCTATTTCTGGATTAAGGGTGTTTGGAATAAATGATAAAATGAAGCTACCAAAAACACCGAAATTTAAAATCCATAGGGTTTCTGATATAGATATTGAAATTGAAGTTGAACAACAAAACGATGTTACAGGTTTCAATATTCTCTTTGGAACAAAAGAAAACAAACTTTATCATTCATATATGATATTTGGAAACAAAGTTAATATCGGAGCGTTAATAAAAGGTAAAGAATATTATTTTAGAGTTGATGCTTTTAATGAAAAAGGAATTACAAAAGGAGAAACAAAACATGAGTAAATTTTTAGTAGGATCTTCGGTGGCTGCCCATCAAGTTGAAGGGAATAATATTCATAGTGATTATTGGGCACTTGAAAATATGACATATACTGATTTTTTAGAAAAGTCAGGCATGTCAGTTAATCAATATAATCTTTATAAAGAAGATATTAAATTAATGAAAGATGCAGGGTTAAACGCTTTTAGATTTTCAATTGAGTGGGCAAGAATTGAGCCTAAAAAAGGTGAATTCGATGATAATGAAATCGAACATTATAAAAACGAAATTCTTGAATGTATAAATAGTGGAATCGAACCAGTAGTGACATTAATGCATTTTACAAGTCCTAAATGGTTAATTGATGAAGGTGGGTGGGAAAATCCACAAGTGGTTTTCTATTTTAAGAGATATGTTAAAAAAGTTATTTCAAGTTTGGGAAAGTATTTAAATTATGTTTGCACAATTAATGAAGCAAATATGGGAGTTCAAGTTTCTCGTATTGAAGAAAGATATAAAAAACAATTTATGCTCGCTAAAGCTAATAAGAGTTTAGAAGGCACTGTGCAAATAGGCATGAATTTCGATAAAATAATGCAAAATATGCAAAATAAAGCTATGGAATGTCAAAAAGTTTTTGGAACAACAAAACCAGAAGTTTTTGTTTCAGCAAGATCTGTTGAAGGAGATTTGTTAGTTTGCAAAGCTCATGTAGCTGCACGTGAAGTAATAAAAGAATTGTATCCAAAAATTAAAGTCGGAATAACATTATCTTTGCATGATATTCAAATAGTTGAAGGTGGTGAAGAAAATGCCGCAAAAGAATGGGATGATGAATTAGAACACTATATCCCATTTATTGAAGGTGATGATTTCTTTGGTTTACAAAATTATACACGATCATTGATTGGTAAAGATGGATTAATGCCAAATCCAAAAGATGCAAAACTAACTCAAATGGGCTATGAATTCTATCCAGAAGCATTGGGTCATTTAATTAAAAAGGTATATAAAGAATTACACAAACCAATTCTTGTTACTGAAAATGGCATTGCTACAACAAACGATGTAGATAGATGTGATTTTATTAGAAAAGCTTTAAACGGGCTTCAAGAAGCACAGAAAGATGGTGCTGAAGTTATTGGATATTTGCATTGGTCTTTTTGTGATAATTTCGAGTGGCAAAAAGGGTTTTCTATGCAATTTGGTTTAGTTGAAGTTGATAGAGAAAATAATTTTAAAAGAACAAGAAAACCAAGTTTAGATTTACTCGGAACTTATACAAAAATATTTAATAAATAAATATTTAAAAAGTATAATATTAAAGAAAAAAGTCATCTGTGAAAAAGATATAGGCATGTATGACTTATTCTTGTTGTACTGAAGATTATTTCATTCACGACTTTTTTGAAAGGAGCCTCAAAAAATGAAAATGACATTTAGATGGTATGGCGAAAATGATTGCATACCATTAAATTATATTAAACAAATTCAAGGAATGAGTGGCGTTGTCACTGCTGTTTATGATGTTCCTGTAGGAGAAGTTTGGCCAGAAGAAAGCATTAAACATTTAAAAGAATTATGTGATAAAACAGGTTTAGAAATGGAAGTTATAGAATCTGTTCCAGTTCATGAAGATATTAAACTTGGAAAGCCAACAAGAGATAAATATATTGAAAATTATAAAAAGAATATTTTGCTTCTTGGGAAATACGGAGTTAAATGTATTTGTTATAATTTTATGCCAGTTTTTGATTGGTTTAGAACTAATTTACATTATAAACACGAAGATGGATCGAATTCACTTTCTTATAGCGAGGCTGATTTTAGTAAACTCGATAAACATAATTTAAGATTGCCTGGTTGGGACGAAAGTTATTCAAGCGAAGAATTAAATGGTTTGCTTAAAGAATATGAAGGTATGACTCATGAGCAGTTATTTGATAATTTAGTTTATTTCTTGAAAGCTATTATGCCAGCTTGTGATGAAGCAAAAATAAATATGGCAATTCATCCAGATGATCCACCTTGGGATATATTTGGACTTCCTAGAATCGTGGGAAAAGAAAGTGATTATGATAGGCTATTTGAGGCAGTCCCAAATGTTCATAATGGTATAACTTTTTGCACAGGTTCTTTAGGTGCAGGAAGGTTTAATGATTTACCAAAAATGGCAAAAAAGTACGCAAAACGTATATATTTTGCACATTTAAGACAATTAAAATTTGTTAATGAAACTGACTTTTATGAAAATGGTCATCAAACAGCTTGTGGCAACGTTGATGTTTATCAAATTGTTAAAGAGTTAGTTAACAATGGATTTGATGGATATGTTAGACCTGACCATGGGCGTAATATTTGGGGAGAAGAAGCAAAACCTGGATATGGTTTATATGACAGAGCTTTAGGTGCTGCATATTTATGTGGATTATTTGAAGCGGTTGAAAAGGAGAATAAGTAATTATGAAGTTACCATTAGAAGTTAATGATTTAAAAGATAAAGTTATTGTCGTTACTGGTGCTGGAGGCGTTCTTTGTTCAATGATGTCTAAAGCTTTAGCAAGTGCTGGAGCAAAAATTGCTTTACTTGATTTACATAAAGAATCTGCAGACAAATTTGTAGAAGAAATTAGAAAAGATGGTGGAATTGCATTTGGATACGAAGCAAATGTTTTAGATAAAGATAGTTTAAAAAAATGTCATGAAGAAGTTTTAAAAGATTTAGGACCATGCGATATTCTTTTAAATGGTGCGGGAGGAAATAATCCTAAAGCTACAACAGATAAAGAATATTTTGAGTACGGTGATTTAGATAGTGATACTAAGTCTTTTTTTGATTTAGATGCATCCGGTTTTGAATTTGTATTCAACTTAAATATTTTAGGAACTTTGCTTCCAACTCAAGAATTTTCGAAAGATATGATTGGAAAGAAAGGATGTTCAATTTTAAATATTTCAAGTATGAACGCTTTTACTCCATTAACGAAAATTCCAGCATATAGTGGTGCTAAAGCAGCTGTAAGCAATTTTACAAAATGGTTAGCTGTTCATTTTTCAAAAGTTGGAATTAGAGTAAATGCAATTGCTCCTGGATTTTTCTCAACAGCGCAAAATAAGGCATTATTATGGAACAATGATGGAACACCTACAGCAAGAACTGGCAAAATCATTAATGCAACACCAATGGGAAGATTTGGTGAACCTGAAGAATTGTTAGGTTCAGTTTTATTTTTATTGAGTGAAAATGCTGCATCTTTTATAACAGGTGTAGTTTTACCAATTGATGGCGGATTCTCATCCTATTCAGGTGTTTAGGTTTTAGATCAAATTAAAGTAATTTAAAAACTCATCCGTGGTTATTACGAATGAGTTTTTTTAAATTAAGGCCGAAACGTATATGAAATTTTAAAAAAAGCACGCATGAAACTTGATGTTTAATGCGTGCATTTAATATGCTTTTATATAACTTCTATATCTTTAATGTTACATTGATCTCCGGTAACAAGATAAGTGTCATAAGATCCGCAATGAGGACATTGGCGACCATAGGTTACGGTGTCATATGTTTCTTTGCAGTGTTTGCAATAAGTTAAAGCTTTAATAGTGATTAAGTTGAGTTTACAGTTTTTCATGTATTCAGTCTTCCTAATTGCCCATTTAAAGCAATCTTCAAAGTATGATGGGACAATAGTGGAGACTTCACCAACTTCTAATGTAACGCTTTTAACTTCTTTTACGTTATTTTCTTTGCAAGTTTTTTCAACTGAATCAATGACGTAAAATACGATTCCTAGCTCATGCATTGTTTGAATTGCCAGTATTTGGATTCTTTTCTAAGAATTCTTTGTTTTTATTGAATTCTTTTCTACGTTTCTTCATCTCTTTAGCTTCTTTGCTTCCGCTATGAAGAAGAATCTTGATGCCACGTTTTAAGCTATATTTTAACAAACCACCGACTTTATCTTCGGCAATAGTCATTGTACTCATTTCTGGATGATCTCTGAATAAGTGGATTGCATCGAATTTACATTTAGTTGTACAAATACCGCAACCAATACACTTGTTTGGATCAACAACAGAAGCACCACAACTTAAGCATCTTCCAGTTTCGATCTTAACTTGTTCTTCGGTTAATGTTAAGTGAGCATCTTTAAATGAATGCTTATAATCAACTTTTTCATCCATTCCTGCTTCTTGTCTTCCAGCATTATCATAACCTTGTGGATATTGAATGTCTTTCTTATCAAAAGCAGTGAAGTTATGTCTTTCTAAACCAATAGTTGGATGTGCACCTTCTGAAGCATGGACATGTCTATGTAATGATTCGGCAACGAAATGTCCTTGAGCAATTGCATCAATTACAAATTTTGGACCAGTGAAGACATCGCCACCAACATAAATGTCTGGGTCAGCGGTTTGGAATGTTAATTTGTCAGCTGCTGGGTAGACACCATGTGTGAATTCAACTTTTGTTCCTTTTAATAAATCGCCCCAAACAACGGTTTGACCAATAGCAAAGACGACTTTGCTTGCTGGAACAGTGACTGTATCATTTTCATCATATTCAGGACTGAATTTATGATTTTCATCATATAATTTTGTACATTTTTTGAAAACAACAGCTGTAACATTATTGTTTTTATCAACTTGAAGTTCTTTTGGACCATAAGCATTTAAGATATTGATGCCTTCTTCAAGGGTTTCTTCAATTTCTTCTTTGCTTGCTGGCATGATATCTCTAGTTTCAAGCGAAACCATAGTGACAGCTTTTGCACCAAGTCTTTGGGCTGTTCTTGCACAATCAACTGCAACGTTTCCGCCACCAACTACGACGACATCACCTTCAAATTTTTCGTCTTGATGTTCAAATGAATGTCTTAAATAATCAACAGCGATTAATGCATTATTTGCGTCTTCATGTGGGACTCCAGGAAGTCTTCCGCCTTGGCAACCGATTGCAACATAGAAGGCTTTATATCCTTGTTTCTTGAGTTCATCAATAGTGACATCTTTACCAACTTCAGTATTGCATTTAATTTCAACACCGAGTTCTTTAATGACTTCAATTTCTGCATCAATAACGTCTTTTTCTAATTTATATGTAGGAATTCCATAAACCATCATACCGCCAGGTCTTGCGTTCTTTTCGAAGACAGTTGGTTTGTATCCAAGTAAAGCTAAGAAGTAAGCAGCGCTTAAACCAGCTGGACCTGCACCGATAATAGCAATCTTTTCGCTGAATCCTTCATCATTACAAGTTGGCATAACTTTTTGAGGAATAACTCTTGTCTTTGAATTAATATCTTTATCAGCAATAAATTTCTTAACTGCATCAATTGAAACTGCCTTATCAATATCACCACGAGTACATTCTTCTTCGCAACGTTTGTTACAAATACGTCCACAAACTGCTGGGAATGGGTTAGCAGTCTTAATTAATTCTAATGCTTCAGCAAATTTTCCTTCGTGAGCTTTCTTTAAGTAAGCTTGAACAGGAACGTGAGCTGGACATGCTGCCTTACATGGAGCGCTACCTGTTTTATAGGTATTAGTCATTCTAGCTGTATCTCTATAATTTTCATCCCAAGCATATTTACCCCATTTTAATCTATCTGGTAAAGGTGCTTTTGGATAAACTTGAGCAGTTCCATCTTTTCTACATAATTTTTGACCAAGTTTAACAGCACCACCTGGACAATATTCAACACATAATCCGCAAGCGACACATTTTGCTGGATCAACTTTTGCAGTATATGAGCTTCTTGAAAGGTTTGGAGTATTGAAGAGCATACTTGTTCTTAAAGCATTACAAATCTTTACATCACAGTTACAAATATCAAAGATTTTGTCTGGTCCGTCAATATTTGTGATTTGATGAACGAAACCATTTTCTTCTGAACGTTTTAAAATTCTTAAAGCTTCTTCGTGTGTAATGTAGTGTGATCTTCCTGTTTCAACACAATAGTCAGCCATATCGCCAACTTGAATACACCAGTCGTGTCCATCATCAGCACAACCATCACCTAATTTAGCTCTTGAAAGTCTGCAAGAACAGGTTCCAGCGCTAAGGTGACCACTATATTTTTTTAACCAATAGGAAATTTTTTCTAATTTAATTGCTTCGTTATTAAATTCAATTGCTTTTTCAACAGGAATAACGTGCATACCAATTCCATCACCGCCTGGAGGTACCATTTCAGTAACACCAGCAAGTGGAATAAATGTCATTCTTTCAAAGAAAGATGCAACTGGTGGCTTTTCATCGATTTGTTGATACGTTGAGTTGAAAAGTTCTGCTGAACCTGGAACGAAGAATGAAAGTTTATAACGTTTAATTTTTGGAGCATCTTTGATTGGTCCATCATCGTTATAGTTATCTCCATAATCGTATTCGATAATACCTTTAATTGCCATGGTATCATACATTTTTTGGAGTTCAGCTGGTTCAATGTCAGGATTCATTTTAATGAGTTCTTCCATTGTATAAAGTTTTCTTAACTTCATTTTGTTTAAAACAACCGCTTCTTCATGAGTAAGAACTTCTCTTAAACCCCAATATTCTGGGTCGTTGCTTGTAACGCCTTTAAGTTTGTGAGCAACAACGTCAGTAATTTTCTTAGCGAGCTTTAAAATCTCTTGATCAGGATTTGCCTCTCCTTGATACTTTGAAACTACTTCTTTATTTTTATTTTGTTCTGGCATAATTATTCATTTCCTTTCCAAGTGTTCACTTCACTTTTAATAAATTCAGCCAATTCATCCAATCCTTCTTCAGTCTTTGCAGATATTTTTATTATCTTACAATTTTTATTTCTCATTCTTATCCATTCTTCGCATTGTTTGAAATCAAAATCGAAATATTCTTTAACATCTATTTTGTTGATTATAACTAGATCAACTTTTTCGAACATAAGTGGATATTTGAGTGGTTTATCGTC